>NZ_CAWQMW010000008.1:0-12814 GCF_963895965.1 Xenorhabdus sp. PB30.3
ACAGATTTTATTTTGGTCAGACTGGCGGCGACGACATCAGTATCGCGCCCAACAATGCCATTATCGCCGCCGAGAGGAATATCTGATCATGGAACAGTTACGACTGTAGTACTAGGGTTAATTTTAGCTCTAATGATCGTTACTATCGTCGGTATTTATCATTAGAAGCTGCGTTCCCCAACAGCGGAAGGCCATGGTTATCATTATATGAAAGGATAGCCGGCTCGGACACTAAGTATTACTCGATACTGTTCCCGCAAAAAGATGGCACGATTACGCTCAATACTGATTACACCGTGGTTGATGGTTTTATGAAAAGAGCCTCACCTATTATTAAAATATGGAGTGATGGTAAATTTGAAACTAATAATGAATCAGAAGGTGCTGTTGTTGAGCGTTTATCTGAGGGAGTTTATCTCATTAAAAACGTTCTTGGGTTTAATGCAGATGCAGACTAGGGTGGAATTGATGGCGGAGTTGAAATTCCTCAGTGTAAAAACAAGCTCCCGTTAATTTGGGTGGATTATAGGATCTTGCCTGACGGTTCTATCAAAATCATGACTTATCACCGTGAACATAAAAATGCACCTCAGTTCGCCCAAAACATGAAAGAGGGCTATTCTGACGGGGATTTGATTGATATCCCGGATGACAGATATATCACTGTCCGTGTTCAGATGCCGGAAAATTCTATCTGGAATCAACAGCAGCAAAAGTTAACTGAGGTGAACTAAGGGGTGCTGCTCAATCGGGTGGTTTGTTCCACTGCCCCGATATCGTTTGGCCTGAACAGACGAAGTGAAGTAAAGCAATAGAAAAATTAAACTGATGACCATTCATCGTAATTGTAAAGCACAAAAGTTAGGGAATAGATAGGTGGGTAAATTTGAGTGAGGAAATAATCAAAATATGATTGTTTTTTAGCTCAGTGAATCAGTGTTTTTGCGGAGGGTTTTACACCCATTTTACACCAGTTTTACACCAAGCAAATTTGAGGCATAAAAAAACCAACCGCAATTGGTTGGTTTTTCTAGGGAAATTTGGTCGGCATGATAGGATTTGAACCTACGACCCCCGACACCCCATGACGGTGCGCTACCAGGCTGCGCTACATGCCGATGACTTTGCTTATAGTACCTTTTTTTATTTGCAAAGCAAGTCCCTTCTTTAGTGAGTGATTGATTTTTAGGCAATTAGTTTGCTAAAAATCGTTTAATTTCAGTTAGTATTTGTAATAACTGAGTAAGATTTGGTTTTGCGTTCTGGATTTCATTGCCATCTGAGTCGTACAGATGGTAATCCCCATCTTTGGAAAGATAAATTGTGTTTTCAGTCGTTGTCACGATCAGTGAACCGTTCTCACCGGTAATGAGCCAAGGAATATTTCTTTGATCTCTGAATAGGTCTTCTCCCTGAGAGTAATCATCAGGTGAGTTGTTTACGTGCAATAAACGCTGCATCAATGTAGTCATAACATCCTGATGACCGGTCAGTTTGTTGATAACTTGTGCAGGTGTTCCGGGCCAGTGAATGATCAATGGAACGTGCATTTGCTTACGATTAAATTTGTCACCGATAAACCATTTTGGATCGTTGTTTGTAATGGTGCTGCCATGCTTAGCAGTAATAACAACGATGGTGTTGTTCAGAATACCTTTATTTTTCAGCGTATCTAAAACGTGATTGATTTCAGTATCCAGTGTTTTCTTATCAATCTGAATTGACGAAGGAGAAACACCATTAAGGTTTAAAAATGAGAACCACGGTGTAGTATTATTACGCGAATTTAGCCATTGCTGCCATTGCTCTACAGTCAGGTTGTCATTTGGGTTAGCTTCGTAAGGAAGCGAGTAATCGGTTAAAATAGCCTGCCTATAAAGAGGTGTCTGGAATCCATCTGATGAATAAAGACCAAACTGATACTTTTGGTGAGTTAAGGCATCAATAAGTGCTGAGGGTTTTCGGCTATTAAGAATACTATCCAGATAGCTTGATGATATACCGTAGAATAAACCGAACAATGCGGTGTCGTTTTTCATACCGGTACTAAAATGCTGAGTGAACTGAATGTTACTCTTTGTGAAGCGCTCAAGGAATGGCATTTTATTTGCTGTAATGTCACCATTATCCAGACTATCCACAACCAGCAATAATAAATTATAACCGCGGCCGCTATCACGGTAAGACAGATTATTCAATGGATATTCAATGGTCAGAGCAGCTGGGTTTCCTTGCTGACTGATACGGCGTTGATATTCGTTTTTATCCAGCAAACCATGTTTTTCAAGAAATTTACGCGCTGTCATGGGGTATGAAAGCGGTAGATTTGAGCGTTGCATGGTGATAGGGCGATAGAAATTAGCATCTGCCCAGATATACATCATATGGGAGGCCACAAAAGCTGTGATAAAGATAGCCGCCACAGGTTTACCGAGTTTTTGCCGATTCAGGCTGCGTAATTTTTGCCAGCTCCAGGTTCCATATAGCATCTGCACCAGAAAAATAAGTGGAATGCAGATGAACATCAATTGCCATTCTCTTGCCCGTTCACCCTGCTCGGGATTAGTAACCAAATCCCATACCAATGGTGTCAGGTGCAGGTGAAAACGCACATAAATGGAAGAGTCAAATATCAGTAGTGTTAACCCTGCTGTTGCCAGAGTTGCGGAAAGAAATCGCAGTAAACGCTGTGACATCACAATAAATGTCAGGGGAAATAACACCAGTAAATAAGCGGCAAAAACAATGAAGCTAAAATGACCGAGCCAACTGACCAGCGCATAAATGCGACCAAACAGCGAACCCGGCCAGTCAGATGCGAATAAATAGCGACTGCCCAGCACAAGACTGAACACGATATTGAACAGAGCGAACCAGTGCCCCCAACTGATCATTTGAGAAACTTTTTCGCGATAGTGCTGGCGGTTAGTCACCATATTTTCTTACGTTAATTTTTTAATGGAAAAATTAATGCGCTTTATCTTCGTTAATTGAAGATTGTAACGCGTGTGCAAACGAGTTTGCGATATGTTTGCGTTGGGCTGGTGCAATACTCGTGTTGATCAAATTCGTGACCATGTTGCCTAAAACCATCAATGAAAGATCGGTAGGCACGTGGTTTTTTTCGAAAACACTTACTAGTTCAGCTAATAAGTGTTCAACTTTTTCATCGCTGTAGCGAGATGACTGTGGCATGACTCAAATATCCTGAATGTACAAAGCCCAATATATTACCGTATAGAGGGGCTATTTTCTGCTTTTTTATGACAATTTAATTTCCTTATTGTACAAATTGTTGCCATTCTTGTGTCTGCTGCCTCATTTTAGCCTGTGATGTGGGGAACGCGAATAATTAAATTGTGAACACTTTTCCATCATTGGGTTTTTTGGTTGCAGCAGAGAAGGAACAGTGTTTGAATACGCCGCTAACTGTAATACCCAGAAGGTCAGTGCTGTAAAAGGAGTAGAAATAATGAGTCTGGAAATTACCCAGATCGCGTTACATCAGTTGATTAAACGTGACGAACAAACACTGGAAGTGATTTTGCGGGATTCTCTGCTGGATACCAATCAGGTAGTCGAAGAGATGATGGCTGAATTACATCGTGTGTATAGCGCTAAAAGCAAGGCTTATGGTGTGTTCAGTGATGAAAGTGAGCTGGCTGAATCACTTCGCCATCAGCGCAAGGGAAATGAAGATTTTTTAGGTTTCAGCCGGGCTGCGACCGTTCGTCTGAAAGATGAACTGATAAAATACCCGTTTGCAGAAGGTGGCACGGTATTATTTTGCCAATATCGATATTTGGCTGTGGAGTATTTGTTAATCGCTGTTCTGAATAGCTGTAGTAGTACTTCAGTCGATGAGGCTCTGGATGTCAATACGACACAATATCTTGATATCCCTCATGCCGATATCGTTGCCAGAATTGATTTGACGGAATGGGAAACTAACCCTGAATCCTGCCGTTATCTGACTTTCCTGAAAGGTCGGGTAGGGCGCAAGGTATCTGACTTTTTCATGGATTTTCTGGCCGCCAGTGAAGGAATGAATGCTAAGGTGCAGAATAAAGGATTATTGCAGGCAGTGGATGATTATTGCGAATCTGCTCAGCTTGATAAAAATGAGCGACAGGCTTATCGCCAACAAGTTTACAGTTACTGCAATGAGCAGTTACAGGCGGGCGAAGAGATTAAACTGCAAGAATTATCGCAGGAATTACCACCATTAGGTGAACAGAGCTTTCAGCAATTTTCCCAAGGTCAAGACTACGACTTGGAAGAGAGCTTCCCGGCAGATCGCAGTACGTTGCGCCAATTGACTAAATTTGCCGGTAGTGGTGGCGGGTTAACGATTAATTTTGATGCCATGTTACTTGGAGAAAGAATTTTCTGGGATCCGGCGACGGATACATTGACGATTAAGGGTACGCCACCAAATCTGCGGGATCAGTTGCAACGTCGTGGCAGTAATAATCGCTAATGTTGTTGGTTTTAAGGTTAAAGTTTTCGTAAAAGCCAGAAATAAATAACGCCGCAAATGCGGCGTTATTTACTCGGCGTCCCGATAAAAGCTCGATTCTGGCTAATTAAGCACGCAGGAAATCAATGTGCGTCAGTTTAGGTTTAAACGGATGACGCTGTACTGCCTGCACTTTAACTTTAGTTTCTTTACCATCAACGACCAGAGTCAGAACTTCGTAGAATTCTGGCTTGCTTTCGTGGTTGATAACTGCATCGTGATCCAGTTCGATAGAAACTGGCTCTTGGTTACCACCATAAATGATTGCTGGAAACTTGTTAGCTCTGCGCAGACGGCGGCTCGCACCCTTACCCTGCTCTTTACGTACTTCTGCATTAATAGTTAACATCATTTTTTCTCTATAAAAGAAGAAAATAAATCCTGCTACAGGCGACCCAGCAGCAGGTTCGATATTTGGCTTAACATTATGTATTACGCTAAGCGGGCGGCATTTTAACGAAAAACCGATATGACAGCAAATATAAAGTACTCTGCTGCCTGTGATTGTATTATTTAATACAGAGCATCAGCCCGGCGGAAGCGGCCCTGATAATCAAATATTTTTTCCCTAATCTGCCAGAATTGTCCTTTTTTCCGGGCTACAACAAAGTCAGGATGTCGCAGTAAAGGAAGTTGTTGTGCGATATCGCCCGCAGTTTTCCAGAGCAAAGGAACCCCCGGCGCACGCTGATGGGGGCGTATAAATTGAAGTTCAAATACTTTTTTCTGGGCTGGTGTCGTTAAACGAAATAACTCAGAGACATTTGCACCATCTTCATCGTAATAAGTAATTTTGAGCCATTCGCCTTTGTTGTCATTACCCGGAGTTAATTGCATCCCCCCACAACGTAACACCAGAGCATCTTTGAGCTTAAGTGCTGCTTTTAGCATATCGTCAGGATCAACGAGTATTTCCTGACAGTGATGACAACGTCGGGCTGCTATGTCATTTTCTGTGCCACAATGCGGACACGATTTAAAACGAAAACGAAAATCACACTGATGCCTTTTTCCATTCTCGTCTTCTTCCCATCTCTGACAGCGGCGTCCAAAGTGCTCAATTATGTCACCTTCTGCGGTACATTTTCCCCAGAAGGTATTGGCAAATTGGCAGAGAGGGCAGAATACCTGTACAGGCTGATTTTGTGAATCGGGCTTATGGCTTCCGACTTCTGGCGTATAGAGGTCATGAGGATTGCCTGCATAATCTAGGATTAGACACTCTTTTTTATCAGGAAATAAACGCAGTCCCCTCCCAACGATTTGTTGATAAAGACTCACGGACTCCGTCGGACGTAATATCGCGATAAGATCAACATGGGGGGCATCAAATCCCGTTGTCAGTACAGCAACATTGACCATATAACGTAATTGCTGCTTTTTGAATGCATTGATCAAGAGATCTCGCTCATGGCCTGGTGTATCGGCACTGACTAATGCAGCTTGTTCTGCCGGGAGTAACAGGGATATTTCTTTAGCATGTTCAACTGTGGCTGCGAAAATCATGACGCCTTTCCGATCTTCTGCATACTCAATAATTTGCCTGACAATATGTGGTGTGATGCGCTTTTGTCGCTTAATTTCCCGATTCAATTCAGCTGTATCGAAAATACCCTGCTGGCTGGTGCGTACCTGACTGAAATCATACTGCATAACGGGCATATCCAGTCTTTCCGGAGGAACAAGAAAATTATGTTTTATCATATAGCGCAACGGAAGCTCATAAATACAGTCACGAAAGAAGCAATTTTCATCGCCGCGGATCATACCGTGGTAGTGATACTGATATATCCAGCCAGTACCCAAACGGTAAGGAGTGGCGGTTAAACCCAGAATGCGCAGTCTAGGGTTATTTTTTTGGAGTTGTTGGATAATTTGTTGATATTGGCTATTTTCGTCATCGCTGATCCGATGACATTCATCGATGATTAGCAGTGAAAATTGATGGTTAAAACGATCTAAGTTACGGGCAATAGACTGAATACTCCCAAAAACAACTTTCCCTTCGCTCTGTTTTTGGTGCAGTCCGGCAGAAAAAATATCAGCCGTTAGGTTATATGAGCAATACTTACTATGGTTTTGCGCAACAAGTTCTTTAACATGTGCTAGAACCAAAACCCGACCATGAGCCAGCTTTGCCAGCTCAGCAATGACAAGACTTTTACCTGCACCAGTAGGTAAGACAATCACTGCGGGTTCTTTATGTTGGCGGAAATGGCGGATGGTCGCATCAACCGCTTCTTGCTGATAAGGGCGTAAGGTAAAAGCCATTGTTATATTACTGTCACGGATATCGGGTAAAAATCGTTGACAGAGAGAATAGCACTTTTGCCTGTTCTATTTATTGATTTTACAATTACGCTATAAATTATCTGTTTAATCTTGTCATTCAGTAGTAGGCTTAAAGTCATTTTGCGATTTTTTTAGATTATTTTTTGTTAGGTATAGCTATACATGCGATTGGATAAATTTTTATCACAACAATTAGGTATCAGCCGTAACGATGTTGGGCGTGAATTACGAGCTGGGCGGGTTACTGTCGATAATGAAATTATTAAAGCAGGGTCATATAAACTGAAACCTGAGCAGACTGTTGCTTATGAGGGAACGGTACTGGAGCAATTCGATGGCCCACGTTATTTTATGCTGAATAAACCACAGGGATATGTGTGCTCGACTGATGATCCCATCAATCCGACAATTTTATATTTTATTGATGAGCCTGTTGCCCATAAATTACATTCAGCAGGACGGTTGGATATTGATACAACAGGCTTAGTTTTATTGACTGACGATGGGCAGTGGTCACATCGCATCACGTCACCTAAGCATCATTGTGAAAAAACTTATCTTGTGACACTGGAGAATCCGATTTCAGGGGATACTGAAGAAAAATTTCTCTCAGGTATCCTGTTGAATGGGGAAAAAACACTGACGAAGCCCGCCAAATTAGAGATTATCGAGCCTCAGCTTGTACGTCTGACTATCAGTGAAGGGCGGTATCATCAGGTAAAAAGAATGTTCGCTGCTGTTGGAAACCATGTCGTTGAACTCCATCGTGAGCGCATCGGTGATATTTATCTGGATCCTGATTTGGAGCCCGGTGAATACAGGATGCTGACAGGGAACGAAATCAAGAGCATAAACATGCCAACAGCTTAATTTTTTATCTATTTTATCAAGTTGTTTTGGGAAAAAACGAGTGCAACAACAACGATTATCTTATTTGGGGTTAGTCCTTATTCTTGGGCTAATTTCTATGCTGATGCCACTGGCAATTGATATGTATTTGCCGAGTATGCCAACAATAGCTTCTGATTTCGGCGTCAGTGATGGCAAAGTACAAATGACCCTGAACAGCTATATTTTAGGGTTTGCTATTGGTCAGATAGTTTATGGACCAATGTCTGACAGTCTGGGACGAAAGCCGGTTATTTTGGGTGGAGTGACTGTTTTTGCAATATCTTCTGCCGCATGTGCTCTGGCTCAAAATATTGACACCTTTATTTCCATGCGTTTTTTGCACGGTTTTTCAGCCGCCGCGGCCAGCGTTGTGATCAATGCTTTAATGCGTGATATATTCACCAAAGATGAATTTTCTCGCAGTATGTCATTTGTGACGCTGGTTATGATCATTGCTCCGCTACTTGCTCCTATGCTGGGTGGAATAATGATGGTGTGGTTTAACTGGCATGCTATTTTCTGGTCTATTGCAATTGCGGCTGTCATAGCGGCATTGCTAGTAGCGGTTTTTATCAGGGAAACATTACCTAAAGAGAGAAGGCTGCATTTTAACTTAAAAGTTACTCTAGGGCAGTTTGTGATGCTGTTTCGGCAGCGTCAGGTCTTGTGCTATATTTTGGCAAGTGGTTTTTCTTTTGCCGGGATGTTTTCTTTTCTCAGTGCTGGCTCATTTGTTTATATTCAACTGAATGGTGTCCCTGTGCAGCATTTTGGCTATTATTTCGGGTTGAACATCATTTTTATGTTTGTTATGACAACCATCAATAGCCAATTTGTCCGCAAATATGGTGCATTGAAGATGCTGAAATTTGGTGTGTTCGTGCAATTTCTTATGGGGTTATGGTTGTTATTCAGCACGATGCTGGATTTGGGCTTTATTTCTCTGGTATTGGGTGTTGCAATTTATATTAGCTGTATTTCTTTGATTACATCTAACTCAATGGCGGTTGTTTTGGATGGCTATCCCCATATGGCCGGAACGGTTGCATCATTATCCGGAACTTTACGTTTCAGTATTGCTGCTTTGGTTGGAGCAATTCTATCTTCTGCTCCTGAAAAAAGTGCCTGGCCGATGGTTGGCTCAATGGCTTTATGCGTGATATTAGCAATGGCATTGATTGTCTATGCGAGTAGAGCAAAACAATAAAATAATCACATAATTAATAGAAACCACTGGTTGTACAAGGTGGTTTCTTATTTCCATAGATTTCTCCTTTGTCGTCACGACGCATCTTGAAATCCGTTGCGTATATAACTGTATCTACGGTTTCTTAAATTACATTTTCATGGTCTGTTCATGAAATTGAGCTGCTATATCAGTATCTGAGTTTTTCCTTCTAAAGCAGATATAGCTAAATCAAAATAATTAGACATATTTTACATGCGTCATAAACAGTTCATCAATTGAACACCTTTCTCGTCTTCTTATCGCTTTGACTTCAGCCCATTTCGGTTCGATGGGGTTCAAATCCGGACTGTAAGGAGGTAACCATTCCAACAGGCAACCGTGGTCTGCTATCGCTTTTATTGTGTCATGCCGTTTATGGAAGGGGGCATTATCCATCACAATCACGGCTCCGCTTGGGAGCTTGGGCAGCAAATCTTGTGTTATCCAGGCATGAAAGACATCCGCATTCATGTTTCCCGAAAATAAGCTTAAGGTCACGAAGGTCTTTTTGAGGATCGCGCCAATGACATTCATGCGGTCTTTGGCCTGCCAATCGTGTGTACCGAAGCAACGTAACCCTTTCGCCGAATAACCGTGTGTGCGGGGCATAGACTGCGAAAAACCGCTTTCATCCAGATAAACAATCGGTTTCATTGCCTGTTCGTAGTGGTCGATGCGTTCAACAAACGCCTGACGAGCCTGAGCGTCAGCGTTGGGGTGTCTTAGCGTTTTTTTTGACTGTTATTTTCAGCCGCTTCAAGGTGTAATGGATAGCAGACTGCGCGACACCCAAGCGTTTTGCCCTTTCCCATTGATAGTCGTCGGGGTAATTTTTGACATCAGTGAGAAGCGCTTCATCACTGATTTTTGTGGGCGGCTTATTCCGTGTCACACAGGGTTCTATTTTATGACTCCACCGAAATAAGGTCCGCATAGAAACCTCAAAATGGGTACACGTTTGTTCGAAGGTCAACGAATGCTTGTCTTTATATGCCAATACTCTCTTTCGAAAATCCAGACTGTAGCCCATCTCACTTTATCCTTTGTCATATGAATCCAGCTATTATGTCATATTAATATGATTCTGCTATAGTTCTTCACTCAGAAGCAAAAATATCCCAAGAACCTGGCTTTATGTTAATTATTATTTATTAGATAAGCAGATCTATCGAATGAAAAGATAGTCAAATATGGCTGGGTGTTAATTTTATGATGCCAAATCGCTCTATTTTGTTTGTTTTTTGTTAATTTAAAAATGTTAAATATATGACTCTATATGGTAAACATTTTGTTCTCTACTAACCATATGTAATGAAAGGATATTGTAAAAATATTATCGTGTTTTATCGTTAGAAAAAATATCGTTTTGTAAACAAATCTTGAATAAAAAGTTGCCGCTTTACATAAAAATAAGTTGAATTTTTTACCAAAACAGTATAAATATATACAAAGTGCGAGTTTGATCTCATTTTTTTCTAAATAAAAGACGAAAAAAGTGTGATGTTGTGATTTTTGTTTTAACTTTTTATTTACTTTTTTGTTGGGTGGTTATTCGGCTTTGAGAGGTCGGTAGCCAACAGCTGGTGGTTAGATGTATTAATGTTGTTTCTGATAGGAATAATACGTGAATAATATTCAACTTTCGGTAGTACACAGACTGCCGCAAAGTTATCGGTGGTCATCTGGTTTTGTCGGGACAAGAGTTGAAATCTTGCCAGAAGAAGAGGCAGATATAGGAAATACCCTGATGGGGCTGAAATTGTTAAGCCATGAAGGCGAACATGCATGGAGTATCTTGCATGATATACATCAGTCTATTTCTGATATGCAAATAATAAGTGCGGTAATTGAGTGGGAAGGTGAGCCGTGTTTGTTTTTTGCTCGAGAGGATGAAAGTGCAGTGATATGTCGGCTGAAGACACTAGGTGCCGCAATTGCTGAAAATATAACAGCATTTTACCCACTTTAACGAATAATAACTGAATAAAAAACGCTTCCGAATGGAGGCGTTTTTTATACTGCAAGAGAAAATATAGGGCAGAAAAAAGAGGCTATATTGAGGCCTTAAGATCATCTGCTAAAACACGACGTGCACCGTAATAGCGTTTGCTCCAATAAGTATCCGTTAATTTGGAAACCATGACACCACTACTGGTGGAAGCATGCACAAACTGGTTATTGCCTATATAGATACCGATATGGCGCCGGTGAACACCGGTCTTAAAGAGTACTAAATCACCCGCTTTTAATTTAGTACGGCTAACTGTCTGACCTATACTTTGTTGCCCTGATGTAGAGCGGGGTAACGCCATACCGAACTGATCATGAAAGGTGCGTTGTACGAAGGCTGAACAATCAATGCCACGTTTCGTATTACCACCGAGCCGATAGGCAACTCCTTTCCAGTCTGCGTATTGGTTAAGGATCTTAGATTTGATATCCAGATTTTTAACCAATGTTTCAAATTCATCCTGAGATGTTTGCAGGAGAAAATGCTTTTGACTGTTCTGACCGTTTACGGTGGTCTGAGTTTCAGGTTTTTTACTACGTATCTGGGAATCTGGAGAACTACATGCGGTCAGTGCCACTGCCGCGATAATTGCGGGAATAAACCGCAATACATATCTCAGTATTGGTTGAGATTTGACCATTATATTAATTTCCCTTGCAGTCCTTAATGTGACTTATCGCCACCACAAAAACACTAAACGCTCTAAAGGCTAGTATAACGTAGCGAATTGACAAACTTTTCGTCCCTAAAGTGTGTGAAGCCACACATTTTATTAATATCTTTACAAAAGGAGTATTTTAATAAAAAGGACTAGCGGAAGAGTACAGAAACTGTGAGAAAAAAGCGAGAGATAAAAATAATTATTTACAAAAAATTAGATTATAAACTAATAGGTTAGAATTGTTTTGTTTGTTTTTTCTCCGTTGGAGAAAAAGTCTATATTATCGGAGAGATAGTGAGTATCTCCCCGATAATAATTATCTTTTTAGCGAGTACGACCGATATGCGGTAATTTTTTATCTAACCAATCAGCTAAAGTGTCGCTCAGAGGAGTCAATAATGCCCAGCTCACTCCAACTAAAGTGAGTGATAATGAACCAACAGCAATATCTGTAAACCAATGCGCACCAGCCATAATACGAGGGAGGGCAAAAGCGATCATAATCAGTAAAGCGATAAAGAATGCCCCACGGGAAATATATCGAAGGATAAAACAGCTAAAAATTAGCAGCATCAGCCCGTGATCCCCCGGGAAGCTATCACCGGAAGCATCTTTGGTATGCCAGCTTGTCATTTCGCTTACACGATTGACGTTTTCAAATGTTAAGGTCGGGCTTGGACGGCTAACGGGGATCTGATGACCAATCTGATTTATGATCACGGCGGTTATCAGCATGACCAGACCAATCATAAAAAGACGGCGTTTGCCTGCGTAATTTTGTTTACGAAATGCGCTATAATAAAGTAAACCCATACATAAGAGTGAGATGACGTCAAATGCTCTTATATTCACGATAGCGACAAATAATGCAAATTTTGAATTTGGCAGTATTTTTTCATTAAAGTAATGAAAAATGGTGGAGTCAATATGAAACCAAAAGCCGTGATTCTCAGGTAAATACCATGAGAAAAACAGGGCGAAACCAAGCATATTGAGTATAAGTATAGTTAGTGGGCGACTACGGGTCATGTGTTACCTATTTTAATGCGACAATGGGTTTTGGCAGCTAGATTGAGGGTCAGGGCACTATAACAAAAATTAGGGAAAAGAGTAATCATTCGGCTGTGTAATATGTAATCTGTATAGTATTTATATATTCATATTTTCAATTGATTGCATTTTATATCATTATGATATGAATAATATCAAGAT
>NZ_CAWQMW010000009.1:0-12690 GCF_963895965.1 Xenorhabdus sp. PB30.3
GTAATGCTCTGTTATATTCACATTCGATATTATGTTTTCAGGTGAGATTTTTTATTCTTGAAATTTATTCTATGTCACGCGTTACAAAAAATAATTAATGAAAAAGTAGAAGAGTTAATCAATCTCTGATAGAAAATTGAACCTGTAGGCCATGTTTATATTTATTAATGGTTTACATTCACGATGGAATATTCATCATGATACAGGTGAATAATATAGTTCATCTGAACCGCATTTTTGCATCAGGGGCTGGCATTTCATATAAATGCCATTTGAAAAATAGCTATTTTTATTGTACAAAATTATACCTTCACAATATCAAGTTTGATTTAGCGGTTACCTGATGAGAAGGCCATTTCAAGGATATTATTTTAGCCACAAGTTACATAGGAACGGTGAATTATGTTTTTTTCTCGTAAATTAGAAGCATTCATGGCGGTGGTGGAAATGGGTTCTTTAAGCAAAGCGGCAAGAGTGATGAACCGTACGACTCCCCCAGTCGCTAAATCAATTAAAGACTTTGAGGCGACGTTAGGAAAGCGCTTATTTAAAAGGGAGAAGTTTGGGATGATACTGACTAAAGACGGAGCGGAACTATATAATGACTTAAAAGAACTTTATTTGAAAGAAAAAGAAATTACAAAGAAACACTTTAGTGGGACTATTTGTAATAGTGTTAATATCTACTATGATTGGGGGAAAGATAGGCACCTGATTTCGCTGTATAAAGCTGCAGATAGAAATAATGCTCAAGTTAATATATTACGATTCAGTTATGATAACATAGATGAAATAGTTGATTATGAGGGAAATACCATAATCCTAAGTTCTGAAAAAATCCTCAGTGATAGATTCAGTCTGGTGCGAAAAATTGAAGGCCAGAATTTAGGCGTTTGTTGTCGTCAGGAATTAATTGATGAATCCAATGGTGATTTAACTCAGCTATTGAAAAATAAAACATGGTTATGCGATCCAGTTCTCTATAAAAGTGATTTTATAAAGAATTTAGAAGAGGATATGCAGAAAAATGGAGAAAAGGCTAATATAAGACAAATGGACAATATGGAGTGTTGTCTTAATTTTATTCAGTCTAAAGATTATATTTTTATTACAGATGCCCGTTCTGGTGCATTAGAGGAAGGAAAAAGTTTGGGTTTTATTCCAATTTCACGAGCTGATGCAGTTAATCAGTGTTACGTCTATAAATCTAAATCACACTCAAGCGTGTTGAATCGTTTTATCGATTCTGTTAGTGATATGGAGTAACCGATTGCATAAGCGGAGCGAATTGCAGATCCTCCAGAGCTCCGCTATTGGTGTTCTGTGAGCACGCCAATTTTACAATATTCATTTACTCATTGAGTAAATTAGATGGTTCTTCCCCCAAGCAATATATCTGTTAGCTTTGACAGTAAATGCAAATAATGGAATATAATTTTGAATATGGTGGGGGAAGGATGACGCGCTACTACGATTTATACTCACCTTACATTTTTTTATCTCGCAGCTAAGAATGCCGCACATATCGTGATTTCATTGCGCTTATCTGAATATAGCCGAATAATTTCAATATATTCCCTAACGAAACTCGTGAAAATTGCTCTTTATTGAAGCAGGAAGCAATTTTACTTGAGTAATGTGATAGCTAATAAACGGATTATCTGGATGGTGTTGAGGAAGAATGATTTATCACCGAGCTTCCTCACTCTATGGACCAGTGCGCTGAGTGCTGTTATTTTGCTACGCTCAATTCGAACCTTAGTCGAAGATTCTCATCCTTCCCTTTGGGGATTAATTGGATTTTTTTATTTGTTGGCAGATTAAGATTCTATCATTAGATGGTGGTGGGGGAAGGATGATTCGTCACTTTGTTCTTCACCCTACGGGCCAATACGCTGTGCGTACTGTTATTTCGCTACGCTCAATTCGAACCTTGGTCGAAGATTCTCATCCTTCCCTCTGGGAATTAATTGGGCTTTCTATTTATTGGTAGATTAAGATTCTATCATTAGATGGTGGTGGGGGAAGGATTCGAACCTTCGAAGTCTGTGACGGCAGATTTACAGTCTGCTCCCTTTGGCCGCTCGGGAACCCCACCAGATTTTGAATTGTATGCTGTTGTTGTTAGCGGACGGAATCATATCAAATGAACCGCCGCTGTAAAGTAAATATTTAAAAATCAGCTATCAAGTGCTGGTTATTTAATCCCTGAGAGCAAATTTCATTCCATTATAAGATCACAGTGCGATTGCCATAGACAAATACTCGCTGAGAAAGAACAGAGTGTAATGCTTTACTCAGCACATTTTTCTCAACATCTCGTCCTGCCCGCATCATGTCCTCAGCCGTATAACCGTGATCCACATTAATTACATCCTGAGTGATGATAGGGCCTTCATCCAGATTATCATTGACGTAATGTGCAGTAGCGCCAATGATTTTAACTCCACGCTCATAGGCTTGATGGTAAGGACGGGCTCCAATGAATGCAGGCAGGAATGAGTGATGGATATTAATAATTTGATTCGGGTAATGCTGAACAAATGCAGGTGTTAAAACGCGCATATACTTAGCAAGTACAACATAATCGGGATTATATTGATCAATCTGAGCCATTAGCGCTTCGTCATGTTGTTCCCGGCTTAAACCTTCATGACTGATATGATGGAATGGAATACCAAACTGCTCAACTAATGATTGCAGAGTGGTGTGGTTACCGATAACTGCGGCTATCTCCACATCCAAGCCTTCGTAAGCACTTTTTACTAATATATCACCAATACAGTGAGCTTCTTTTGTTACCATGATAACAATACGGCGTCGGCCTGCTGTATTTAACTCACGGCTAGAGCCGGTAGGAAGGGCATCATCTAGGTCAGTCAGAAATGTTTCATCATTGAAGATACCTTCCAGCTCTGTACGCATGAAAAAACGGCCAGTTAGGTGGTCAACAAATTCACTATTCTGAACAATATTTAATTGATGCTTATAACAAATATTGGTGATTTTCGCGATTAATCCTTTGGAATCAGGACAAATAGTACGCAAGATTTTTTTTTGTATGATTGCGTTTTGCATGAATAATGTAACCTCAAATTTTTTACTGTGTGAATGATTTTGTTTGAAATTTATAGTTTTTAACTACAGCACTTTTTATATTTCTTTCCTGAACCACATGGGCACGGGTCATTGCGTCCAGTTTGAGGGCGAATACCATCAATATAGAACCAATGCTGTTCAATGCGTAAAAAACGGGAGCGCTCATGTATCAGTTGTCTATCTTGCTTTGCCTGTTCAATAAAGCAAGCTGAAAATTCGACATAGGCTTCGTCATTATGTAGACCTTTATCTGCGCTGATCACATTTAACCCCAGCCACTCGACACCGACAAAGCTTTGTTCTATTTCTGAGCGCCAGGTTTCGGCTTTACAGTCGGGATGCCAGGTTGCAATAAGATAATCAATATTTTTTGTTACATAAGCGCTATATCTGGAACGCATCAGAGATTCAGCATTTGGGGCAGGGCGATGATTATCAAGATAGGGGCTGCAGCAGTGTGCGAAAGATAAGCTGCTACCGCAGGGGCATATTGTTGTCAAAATAACTCCGGTGAATTAAAAAAGTTGTTGTTTATGTGAACAATACTGTAAGGGTGTGTAGGAATATAACTAGCAATAATCTATCTGATAATACCTGAATACAGAGCTTGGTCGCAATGTTTGCCCAGAGTGCAACTAGCCATAGCTGTCTATATTATCGAGACATCTCTTATGCCCACTTTCGCTATAATAAAACGGATACTTGTTAGATACATGTACCTTGTATGTATATTTGCTACGGTAATGTTATGTATTGTCATATAAAAAACATAATTAAACTTCCATTAACTGTATATCTGGTTAAGTTAGCTGATATACTCTTGCGCGCTATTTTTTAGTATGTGATTCTTTTCACATATTCAATTTTTGATACATACATTTTTTTAAAGAGTTGGTGCTATTGTTTAAACTGCAAAAAGGAGTTTTTCGCAACAAATAGCCATAGGAGACAATGTAATGTCAGTCACAAATAACAAAGTGAATAAAGCTGTGATCCCAGTTGCTGGCTTGGGAACTAGGATGTTACCAGCTACCAAGGCTATTCCTAAAGAAATGCTGCCTCTGGTTGATAAACCGCTGATTCAATATGTTGTTAATGAATGTATTAAAGCAGGAATTAACGAGATTATTCTGGTTACACACTCATCCAAAAACTCGATAGAAAATCATTTTGATACCAGTTTTGAACTGGAAGCAATTCTGGAGAGAAGGGTCAAACGTCAGCTATTGGATGAAGTTCAGTCTATTTGTCCGAGCCATGTGACAATCATGCAAACCCGTCAGGGGATTGCAAAAGGGTTGGGGCATGCAGTGTTATGCGCTAAGCCACTGATTGGGGATGAACCGTTTGCCGTTATTCTGCCTGATGTTATTTTGGATGAATACAGCACAGATTTATCGAAATACAACCTGAGCGAAATGTTGTCACGTTTTAACGAGAATGGTGCGAGTCAGATACTAGTCGAGCCAGTTCCTTATGAAAGCGTTTCTGACTATGGTATTGTTGACTGTTTCGGGGAAAATTTACAACCTGGTGACAGTAAGCCGATTGCCCGTGTTGTTGAAAAACCTAAACCTGAAGAGGCACCATCGAATCTTTCCATTGTAGGTCGTTACGTACTATCTGAAAAAATCTGGCCACTATTAGCAAAAACTGCGCCGGGTGCAGGGGATGAAATCCAGCTTACTGATGCTATTGCTATGCTGATGGAAAAAGAGCCGGTTGAAGCATATCACTTAAAAGGCCGTAGCCATGATTGTGGTAATAAACTGGGTTATATGCAGGCGTTTGTTGAATATGGAATGAAGCATAAGCAATTGGGAGAATTATTTAAAGACTGGATTATGACTTTGCAGAATCAGATTGAAAAATAATCTATTGGTAATTTAGGATGTGAGATGAAAGTAACTGTATTTGGTATTGGCTACGTTGGCTTAGTCCAGGCAACTGTGTTTGCTGAGGTAGGGCACGACGTACTTTGTGTTGATGTTGATGCAAAAAAAGTTGAAAACCTAAAAAATGGGCAGATCCCTATTTTTGAGCCGGGGTTGGAACCTCTGGTTAAGAAAAACTATGCACAAGGGCGTCTGAATTTTACGACAGATGCCAAAGCTGGTGTAGCACATGGCAAATTACAGTTTATCGCTGTCGGAACACCTCCTGATGAAGATGGCTCAGCAGATCTACAATATGTCACTGCCGTAGCCCGTACCATCGCAGAAAATATGGATAGTCATAAAGTGGTGGTTGATAAATCAACTGTCCCTGTAGGTACCGCGGATAAAGTCAAAGCTGTGATGCAGACAGTTTTGGCTGAACGTGGGGTGAGTATTCCATATCATGTCGTATCCAATCCTGAGTTTTTGAAAGAGGGAGCTGCAGTTGCTGACTGCATGCGTCCTGAGCGTATTATCATTGGTTGTGATGACGATGGTGTGGTTGAAGTTATGAGAGAACTGTATGAGCCGTTCAATCGTAACCATGACCGCATGATAGTTATGGATATTCGTAGTGCAGAACTGACAAAATATGCAGCTAATTGCATGCTAGCTACCAAAATTAGCTTTATGAATGAAATTGCTAATCTGGCAGAAATGCTGGGCGCTGATATTGAACATGTACGTCAGGGGATTGGTTCTGATTCACGTATTGGATATCATTTTATTTATCCGGGTTGTGGATACGGTGGTTCATGTTTTCCAAAAGATGTCCAGGCACTAATTCGTACTTCAGAGCAGATTGGCTATACACCAAAGATTTTACAGGCAGTTGAGTTGGTTAACGAAAAACAAAAAAGAAAACTACCTTCTTTCGTTAAACATCATTTTGGGACCGATTTATCTGGTAAAACATTTGCCATATGGGGACTATCATTTAAACCTAATACCGATGATATGCGAGAAGCGTCAAGCCGGGTATTGATGGAAGCCTTATGGGAAAGTGGTGCTAAAATACAGGCTTATGATCCGGAAGCAATGCAGGAAACTCAGCGTATTTATGGGCAGCGTGATGATCTTGCTTTGATGGGAACAAAAGAAGCGGCCTTAAAAGGTGCTGATGCTCTTATTATTTGCACAGAGTGGCAAAACTTTAGAGCACCTGATTTTGATCTTATAAAAGACTCGCTTAATACTCCGGTTATTTTTGATGGGCGTAATCTTTATGATCCGGAACGCTTGCAAGCCAGAGGGTTTACATATTATGGCATTGGCCGTGGTGACTCTATCAATCCAGTTATTTGAGTTGTGATATGAAATTTTTAGTAACAGGTTCCGCTGGTTTTATTGGTTTTCATGTAAGCCAGCGGTTATTGAATATGGGATATGAAGTTGTCGGCATTGATAACATCAATGATTATTATGATGTTAATTTGAAGCAGGCAAGATTAAATTTATTACTCCCTCATCCCGGTTTTAAATTTGAAAAGCTAGATTTAGCTGATAGAGCCGGGATCGCTGAATTGTTTACTAAGCACCAATTTCAGAGAGTTATCCATTTAGGGGCTCAACCGGGTGTTCGTTATTCAATACAGAACCCAATGGCATATATTGATGCCAATATTGTTGGTCATATGAATATTCTTGAAGGGTGTCGTCACAACAATGTTGAGCATTTATTATATGCATCTTCAAGCTCAGTATATGGGTTAAATAAAAAACAACCATTTTCTACTGATGATTCGGTTGATCACCCGGTCTCTTTATACGCAGCGACCAAAAAAGCTGATGAATTAATGTCTCACAGTTATTCACATCTTTATAAATTACCAACCACAGGTTTACGATTCTTTACGGTATATGGTCCGTGGGGACGTCCTGATATGGCTTTATTTAAGTTTACTAAAGCGATGTTAGAGGAGCGGCCTATTGATGTTTATAATCATGGAGATATGGTAAGGGATTTCACATATATTGATGATATCGTCGAGTCTATAATCAGATTACAGGCTATTATTCCCGAACCTAATAAAGATTGGTCAGTTGAAACTGGTCAAGTCTCTGCTAGCTCAGCGCCATATCGTATTTATAATATTGGCAATGGCCAGCCAACAAAATTGGGTGATTTTATTGAAGCTATTGAAGCTTCATTAGGGATAAAAGCAGCGAAAAACTTTATGGAAATTCAGGACGGCGATGTTCTGTCTACTTGTGCGGATTCCAGTGCGCTGTACGAGAAAATTGGTTTTTCTCCTAATACACCAGTAAGAGAGGGTGTGAAACAATTTGTTGATTGGTATCTGGATTTTTATCAGATGTCTTAACATCAGTCTAATAATAAGAAAAGGAGCTATTAGCTCCTTTTTTAATTCTATGTTAATAAAAAACCAAGTTAATGTTAAATTGTTTTTTTCACACCGAGAATGCAAAAGAGCATATAATCGGTTGTGTTCGTACATCAGCCCATAATTAACTTAGTTAAGTTTATTAACCATAAAACAAAAATACCCTTCATAGGGTATTTTTGTTATTAGACGACAAAGTAACTGATTAGATCAGAAAATCTTCCAGATTCTTGCCTTCTTCTTCAATTGCTTTTTTGATTACAGCTGGGGTACGGCCTTGGCCAGTCCAGGTTTTAGTTTCGCCTTCGTCAATATATGAATATTTAGCTGGGCGAGTAGCGCGCTTAGATTTACCAGAAGCTTTACCACTTAAAGCGTCTACTAAATCGCTTAATTCAATACCGTCTTTTTCCAGCATTTCACGGTATTCTTGAAGTTTACGTGTGCGCTCTTCTATTTGAGCACGAGCCTGGCTTTCTTCATCACGACGTTCTTCAACAACAATCGTCAGTTTTTCCAGCATTTCTTCTAAAGTAGCAAGTTCACATTCTCTTGCTTGTGCGCGCA
Source organism: Xenorhabdus sp. PB30.3 (assembly GCF_963895965.1). Classification (NCBI taxonomy): domain Bacteria; kingdom Pseudomonadati; phylum Pseudomonadota; class Gammaproteobacteria; order Enterobacterales; family Morganellaceae; genus Xenorhabdus; species Xenorhabdus sp. PB30.3. The sequence goes on from NZ_CAWQMW010000009.1 coordinate 7,949, forward strand.
AAGTACGGATGTTATTTAGGGATTTTAAATTTTCGCTCATTGTCCTGGTCTCAAATTATAATGATGATGGCTGATGTATGGATAATAATAGAATGCTATTTTATTTTCTGCAATAGTGAATTTACTTTCTAAGGCTAAAAGATCCATTTTTAAAATGCAATTTTTTTGATAATCGATATATTGTGTTTTAATTCTACTATTGGATTTATCATTTCTCGATAACGGTTAGACGTAGATTACTCAAAGCTGCTCAAGGATTAACTTAGACATATAAAACTAATTTATAGTCAATCTGTAAGATATGCTAACTATTCATCTGAAAATAAATTGGTTTTCAAGTGTGAGATGAAATTTTTTTTATGGGTAATCCACTGGTTATGATTATAGCGATGTAGATCGAGTAAAAGTAAACCGTTTTGATTATTAATATGCAAATTGTGGAATATAAAATCGATATTTACTTCTGATATTAATTTTGTTCATTTGTCATGCAGTAAGTGCTTATCGTGCTGATTTTATATGCACAACTGTGATGACTATCATAAAAATATGTCTTTTACTTTCATTTCGTTTTTCTCTCATATCCCATTTGGTCAATAACAAAGGATAACCTTGAGTTAAGTTTGTGGTAAACTTGCGGGGATATATTGCTTGATTAAATTTGACAAGAGGACGGACGGGCCAATGGCTCAGCTTTATTTTTATTATTCTGCTATGAATGCAGGAAAATCAACTTCATTATTACAGTCTTCCTATAACTATAACGAAAGAGGAATGAGGACGTTGATTTTTACAGCAGAAATAGATACACGATTTGGAAAAGGGAAGGTAAGTTCCCGTATTGGGCTATCTGCGGATGCCTTACTGTTTTCACCAGACATTAATATTGCTGAGCTTATCAGACGTGAAAATGATGCAGAAAAGATTCATTGTATTTTGATTGATGAGTGTCAGTTTTTAACAAAAGAACATGTTGAGCAGCTTTGTGAAATTGTTGATTACGATGATATTCCTGTTCTCTGTTATGGGCTAAGGACAGATTTTCAGGGAGAGTTATTTAAAGGCAGCCAATATCTTCTTGCCTGGGCGGATAAATTAGTTGAACTGAAAACAATCTGCCATTGTGGAAGAAAAGCAAGTCGTGTACTGCGTTTTGGCTGCGATGGGAATGTTGTTTATGATGGGGCACAGGTAGATATTGGTGGTAATGAAAAATATGTCTCAGTGTGCCGTAGGCACTATTATGACGTCATTCATGAAGCTAAAGCCAAAAAAGCTGAACAGATATAGTCCGTTTGTATGAGTAATACGATTAAATTAGAAAAATGAATTAATAAAAAGGCATCAGATATATACTGATGCCTTTTAGATTACATTAGTTTATTATTTCTTATTATTTTTCAATTTTAGCGCCTTCCTGTGATATGGGCGATTCTATAAACTTACGTCCATAGAAAGAATCCAGCAACAATTGTTTTAATTCAGCAATTAGCGGGTAACGAGGGTTTGCACCGGTACATTGATCATCAAAGGAATCTTCTGCGAGTTTATCAATTTTTGCCAGAAAATCACTTTCCTGAACTCCGGCCGCACGGATTGAGTCTGGAATATTAAGTTGAGATTTTAATTCTTCTAACCATGCCAGCAGTTTTTCAATTTTAGTAGCGGTGCGGTCACCCGTTTTACTTAATCCTAAATGTTCTGCAATTTCAGCGTAACGGCGTCTTGCCTGAGGACGGTCATATTGACTGAATGCAGTTTGTTTAGTTGGATTATCATTGGCGTTATAACGTATTACATTACAGATAAGCAGAGCGTTTGCTAATCCGTGTGGAATATGGAATTCAGAACCAAGTTTGTGAGCCATAGAATGACAGACACCTAAAAAGGCATTGGCAAAAGCGATCCCGGCGATAGTTGCGGCATTATGGACACGTTCACGGGCTACTGGGTTTTGGGCCCCCTGCAGGTAGCTGGCAGGGAGAAAATCTTTCAGCAGTTTTAGCGCCTGTAAAGCCTGCCCATCAGAGTATTCATTGGCTAAAACAGACACATAAGCCTCCAGCGCATGGGTGACGGCATCTAAGCCACCAAAAGCACATAATGATTTGGGCATATCCATGACAAGGTTTGCATCGACGATAGCCATATCTGGTGTTATTGCATAATCCGCCAATGGATATTTCTGACCGGTGATATCATCAGTCACAACAGCAAAAGGTGTGACTTCTGAGCCAGTACCCGAGGTGGTTGTAATAGCGACCATTTTTGCTTTTATACCCATTTTCGGGAATTTATAGATACGTTTCCGAATATCCATAAAGCGTAATGCCAATTCTTCAAAATGAGTTTCAGGATGCTCATACATTACCCACATAATTTTGGCTGCATCCATCGGTGAGCCACCACCGAGAGCAATAATGATATCTGGTTTGAACAAACGCATTTGCTCAGCACCTTTTCGGACAATACTTAAAGTAGGGTCAGCTTCAACTTCAAAAAATACTTCTGTTTCTACATTATGAGATTTTAAGACCCTGATGACTTGATCGGCATAACCATTATTAAATAAGAAAGAATCTGTCACGATAAAGGCTCGTTTGGCACCATCCGTTGCGACTTCTTCCAGAGCAACCGGTAATGAGCCACGACGGAAATAGATAGATTTAGGGATCTTATGCCACAGCATATTTTCAGCTCTTTTCGCGACAGTCTTGGTATTAATCAAATGTTTTGGCCCGACGTTCTCTGAAATGGAGTTTCCGCCCCAAGAACCGCATCCGAGCGTCAGGGAAGGAGAGAGTTTAAAATTGTAAAGGTCGCCAATACCACCCTGAGATGCAGGAGTATTAATTAAGATACGGGCCGTTTTCATTTTATCGCCAAAATATTTAATACGGGCAGCTTGATTGTCTTGGTCGATATAAAGTGAAGAGGTGTGACCAATTCCCCCCATTTCAACTAATTTTTCTGCCTTTCCGACGGCATCTCCAAAATCTTTTCCCCGATACATAGCTAATAAAGGTGATAATTTTTCATGGGCGAATGGTTCTTTTTCATCCACGATTGTCACTTCACCAATAAGAATTTTTGTATTTTCGGGAACGCTGATACCTGCCATTTCTGCTATTTTGACGGCTGGTTGACCGACAATTGCGGCATTCAGGCTGCCATTTTTCAAAATAATATTTTGAACTGCTTTCAGTTCTTTTCCTTGTAGGATATAACCTCCATGACTGGAAAAGCGCTCACGGACTTGTTTATAAACGCTGTCAACCACAATAACAGATTGTTCAGAAGCACATATCACACCGTTATCGAAAGTTTTGGACATTAAAATCGATGCAACAGCCCGTTTGATGTCAGCTGATTCATCAATCACAACAGGGGTATTACCTGCCCCAACTCCGATAGCGGGTTTACCTGAGCTGTAGGCGGCTTTTACCATTCCGGGACCGCCAGTTGCCAGAATGAGATTAATATCAGGGTGATGCATCAACGCATTTGAGAGCTCAACAGACGGTTCGTCTATCCAGCCGATAATGTCTTTTGGTGCACCAGCAGCGACAGCCGCTTGTAAAACGATCTCTGCTGCTTTATTTGTGGCATTTTTAGCTCGTGGGTGTGGAGAAAAAATAACACCGTTACGGGTTTTCAGGCTGATAAGCGCCTTGAAAATGGCGGTTGAGGTTGGGTTGGTTGTCGGAACAATACCACAAATAATACCGACAGGCTCCGCTATAGTGATCGTACCAAAAGTATCATCCTCAGATAAAATTCCACAGGTTTTATCATCTTTATAGGCGTTATAAATGTATTCAGAAGCAAAATGGTTCTTGATTACTTTATCTTCTACAACCCCCATTCCCGATTCAGAGACAGCTAATTTCGCCAGCGGGATACGGGCATCAGCAGCAGCAAAAGCAGCTGCACGAAATATTTGGTCAACCTGTTCCTGTGAAAAGCTGGCGAATTCTCGTTGAGCTTTTTTCACGCGAGCAACTAATTCGTTCAGTTCAGCAACCTGAGTGACAGCCATAAAGATTACTCCTAATGAAAGTTAAATTTTTTCAGGGAATTGGTTGTTCGATTATTGTGACTGAAAGTCATGTCGTGAAATTCGTCACTAACATACTTGCATAAATACTGCCAATTACCTTAAAAAACTTTATTAATTCATATTGTTAAAAATGGTTTATGTGTTTTTTCTGAGAATGGCTTTTGGACACAGCTTATCATCGGAGGATTTTTGAATAGTGATTTAGATCATGAAAACAGCAAGCTGACACCATTCAGCTATTAGTTTTTTGATAATGATTATCAAAAAAGTATTAGAGAATATTTTAAATATTTATTTAACTTTTACGAAATTATTTGTTAAGTAAATTTTGGTAATATATTTTATGATAAAATAAGTGAAAAATAATTAACAGACATCCAATAAAGAGTATGGTTAGTTAATAAAAGCTTTTCTATTTTTCACTAAAAATCTTTCCATTATTTATTTAACTGCTTGTTTTTTCGAGTTGAGTAATACTGTTTTTGACACATTCATTCATGACATAACCGTCTATTACTGGATGTTGTTGCAATATTTTGTGATGAAGACGGTCTTTTAATCTGTGATGATTGCATTTTGTTAAAATAATGTTTATTTTCTTTTTTTGTTTGAATCTTAGTGTGATCCGATAGATAAAATCAAATGAGAAAAATTATTTTTATCAAAGTGTTATTGATTTCTC
>NZ_CAWQMW010000010.1:0-12451 GCF_963895965.1 Xenorhabdus sp. PB30.3
TCAGGAAGTTCACGGTATTGCGGTGGGTGACGGCGACCCCTTTGGGTTGGCCGGTGGAGCCGGAAGTGTAAATCACATAGGCCAGATGACGTGAAGTGAGTCCCTGCATGGTGGCCACCGGATTGGTGTCGGGCTGTTTTGCCAGCAGGGGGGAGGGCAGATCATCCAGTCTGACAATCGGTAATGCAAACTCCCCAACGCTGTCGCGCAGTGTTGTTTGCGTCAGCAACACCACAGGCGCCGCGTCTTCCAGCATATAGGCCAGCCGTTCGGCGGGGTAAGCCGGATCAAGGGGCACATACGCGCCGCCGGCTTTAAGGATAGCCAATAATCCCACGATCATCGCCGGGCTACGTTCAGTGCAAATCGCCACCCGGTCATCGGGTTTTACGCCCAATTCAATCAGATAATGGGCCAGTTGGTTGGCTTGACGATTCAGGGCCGCATAACTCAGCGTGTGGGCTTCACCCACCACGGCAAGGGCCTCTGGCGTCAGCACAACCTGTTGCTCAACCAGTTCGTGAATAAGGGCATGCTGCGGAAAATCAGCTTGTGTGGCATTGAAATCCACCAGGATCTGCTGGCGTTCAGACACAGGCAGGATGGGCAAATCCAGAATCGGCTGTAAAGGTTCCTTATGCAGCGCTTCTGTCAGGTTCTGAAGTGCCGTATACAGGTAATGAACCATTCGGTCAGGATCGATACCCGTCACACTCTGGACTCCCAGAATGAAGCTATCTCCAAAATCATCCACAGAGAGCGCCAACGGATAATTTGTCTGTTCTTTGGCATCCAACAGACGCATTCCTTCCAGTCTGGGATGCGTTGCGGAAGATGATGAATTGTGACGATAGTTGAACAGCACACTGAACAGGGGCAAGGGCGGGATCACGCTGCTGCACCGTTGCGCCAGCGCCAGTGGGGCCTGTTCATGCGCCAGTAAGGTGGCTAAATTCCGGGCCGTATTCTCCACGGTTTCCCGCACACTGAGATGACCAAGAGAAATTCTGATAGGCAGGGTATTGATAAACATCCCCATGGCCTGATCAGCACCTGTGGTACCTTGCAATCTCCCCAGTAACACCGTACCGAAGACGACATCATCACGGTCACTGGTATGAGCCAGTACCTGCGCACAGGCCACATGGAACAGCACACTGGGACTGATACCTAAACAACGGGCCTGCTCGCGCAAGGTATTGGCCAGTGTACTATCCAGAGGCAAATGAGCTCCTGCTATGTCAGTGCCATCCTCCTGTACATTAAGCAGGCCAAACGGCGCGGTAGGCGCATCAATATCAGCCAGCTGTTCACGAAAATACGCCTCATGGACTGAGGCCGGTACGCGCAGGGTCTGGGCAATAAAATTGCGGTACGGCAAGGGGGGAGACAGCGTGTCCGCCTGTCCCTGTAATAGCTGTTGAATTTCATCCAATATCAGCTCAAGCGTCATATGATCGCTGACCAGATGATGGAAATTCAGTATTAACAGCCATTCATCACTGGCGGGATCGTAAGTGGTATTGGCGGTGAACAAGGGGGCCTGACTGATATCCAGTCGGGTGACGATGTGCGCTTGTAATTGTGCGGGGATATTGTCTGCCGACGTGGGCACAAAGGGCGTCACAGGCAGTTTCGCCTGTCGCCAGACCACCTGTACCGGCTGGCTCAGCCCCTGCCAGCAAAACGCCGTCCGTAGGGTATCATGGCGATCGATGATCTGTTGCAGGGCATCCAGGAAAGCCTCCCGACGTGCTCGGGTATCAAAGGCGAGCAGGCTGTTTAACAGGTAAGCATCCCCAGTTTCCTGTAGCTGATGATGGAACAGGATACCGGCCTGTAACGGCGCCAGCGGGTAAATATCCTGTACATTGGCATGACCGCCGGTCACGGTGGCCGCAATGGTGTCAATCGCCGTCTGTGACAGGGTCACCAGTGGCAACATATCGGGCGTGACGTGTGTGCAACCGTCAGGAATGCGGTTGGGTGGCACCCCATCATCCGGCGTCTCTTGTCGGGTTATCGCCTGTGCCATCTCCGCCAGTATAGGCGTTGTGAAAACACTACGTACCGCCAGTGAGTATCCCCGACGCCGCAATTGTTCAATCAGGCTGACAGTAATCAGGGAGTGCCCCCCGAGTTCAAAGAAATGGTCGTGACGTCCGACCCGTTCCAGTCCCAGTAAATCTTGCCAGATTTGTGCCAGTGCAATTTCCACGTCACCTGTCGGCGCTGCATAATCCCGGGTGATCACTGCCGACAAATCCGGCGCGGGCAGAGCATTGCGGTCGAGCTTGCCGTTGGGCGTCAGCGGGAAGGCATCTAACATGACAAAGGCATTTGGCAGCATATAATCCGCCAGACAACTTCTCAGCTGCTCGCGCAGCTCAGCCGCTTCCAGCGTAACATCAGGTTGCGACACAAGATAAGCCACCAGACGTTGTTCACCATTATCAGCTTTATGGGCGATAACCACCGCTTCTCTGACACCTTGACAGTCGGCTAATTGTGCTTCAATTTCCCCTGGTTCGATGCGGAAACCCCGGATCTTGACCTGAAAATCATTACGACCCAGATATTCGATATTGCCGTCCGGTAGCCAGCGCCCCAGATCGCCGGTTTTATACATTCTAGCATCCGGCTGGGAACTGAACGGGTCAGCAACAAAGCGCTCAGCAGTCAAATCAGAATGATTCAGGTAACCCCGGGCGACGCTAGCACCACCGATATAGATTTCCCCCGTCACACCCAGAGGAACAGGTTGTTGTTTTTTATCAAGTAGATAAATTCGACAATTGGCGATTGGGCGACCAATGGACAACGTTTCATCCGCATCGTGTAAGGCGCCACCATTGAGTGACAGAGAGGTCACAATGACAGTGGCTTCCGTTGGGCCGTAGGTGTCTGTCCAACGACAGTGTTGTGTTTCAGGCAGGGATTGCCAGTCGGTAAGAGAGTGAAGGTTAGTTTTTTCCCCGCCGACCGTAATTGAACGCAGGGTCGAGCTGAACCCACTGCGACCGGCTTTTATTTCCTGTCCCCACTGATGCCAGAAAGCGGTCGGTATATCGACAACGCTGATGGCCTGTTCTTGCAGGAAGTGGCCGAAAGCGGCATCCGGTATCTGAAGGTGAGGGGGGCGCAGAATTAAGGTAGCACCCGTTGCCAGTGTCGGGAAAATTTCGGCCACGGACGCATCGAAGGCTATTGTGGCAAATTGCAGGACGCGATCAGCCGCAGTAAGCGCGGTTATCTGACATTGGGCATGAGTAAAATTCACCACATTACGATGTTCAACCATCACGCCTTTGGGTAGCCCCGTCGAGCCAGAGGTATAGATCACATAGGCCAGATGATGACTCTGTAATCCCAGTTGTTCCGGTTCAGGATTAGCGACAGAGTATTGGACTATCCGTTCCAGATAATCAGCCTCATCCAAGAACCAGACAGGGATATCATTGTTCAGAGCCTGTGACTGTAAATGCTGTTGGGTAAGGAGTAATTTAGGCGTACTGTCAGACAATATGTAAGTCCGTCGCTTATCCGGATGATTCGGATCAAGAGGTACATACGCCGCTCCGGCTTTTAAGATACCCAGTATGCCAATAATCATATCCGGGCTGCGCTCAACACATAGAGCAACCCGATCATCCGGCTGGATACCCGCTGTAATCAGAGCATTGGCTAGCTGGTTAGCTCGCCGGTTCAGTTCATCATAACTCAGCGAGCCATGCTCAGAAATGATGGCGATGGCATCAGGAGCCTGCTGCGTCCGTTGCTCAAACAGCGTATGGATAAGTGCTTCTGACGGGAGGAAGTCAGTTTGTGTGGCATTGAAAACCTCCAGTAATTGTTGGCGTTCGGCTACCGGCAGAATGGACAGCGCCAATACAGGCTGTCTGGGATTGTTTTGCAGTGCGTCAGTCAGCCCACAAAGAGCGGTATACATATAATTCACCACCCGATTGGGGTCGACGCTGTTCACTGCCTGAGCGACCAGTGCAAAACCGTCTCCAAAATCATCCACCGACAGATCCAGCGGATAGTTTGACCACTCTTCAGAAGGCAACGAACGAACACCTTTCCAGCCGGGTTTATCCGTGGAATTTGATGGAGAATGGCGATAGTTAAACAGAGCACTGAACAAAGGCTGGGGAGGTGTCACACTACTGAAACGCTGGGCGAGAGCAAGTGGAAATTGCTCATGTTCCAGCAGGTCAGCCAGATCTTTTGCCGTTGCCCGAACCACTTCAAGTACAGTGTGATTGTTCAGGGATATTCTGACCGGCAGGGTGTTGATAAACATCCCCATAACCTGATCGGCCCCTGTAGTGCCTTGCAGCCGTCCCGACAATACTGTGCCGAACACCACGTCATCACGTCCGCTGGTGTGGGCCAATACCTGTGCCCAGGCCACATGGAACAGTACACTCGGACTGATCCCCAGTTGACGGGCCAGTACGCGGAGGGTTTGCGCCAACGTAATATCCAGACACAATCGGGCTTCCATCATATCTGTCCCATCCCCCTGTACATTGAGCAGGCCGAAGGGAGCAGTGGGTTCATCAATCTCAGCGAGCCGCTCGCGGAAGTAACCTTCATGCACTGAAGGCGGTATGTTCAGCATTTGGGCAATAAAGTTGCGGTACGGCAGTGGCACAGGCAGAGACTCAATTTCTCCTTGTAATAATTGCTGAATCTCACCCATGAGCAACTCGAGTGTTATATGGTCACTAACCAGATGATGGAAACTCAGTCCCAGTAACCATTCGTGATTGTCAGGATCGTAAACGGTACTGGCAGCGAATAAGGGAGCCTGAGTGATATCCAGCCGTATGGCGATATGCGCCTGTAATTGTTCTGAGATATTCTCTGTTGATGCCGGGATAAAAGGGGTCACAGGTAAGCTCGTTTTCCGCCAGACCACTTGTACTGGCTGGCTCAGCCCCTGCCAGCAAAATGCCGTGCGCAGGATATCATGGCGGTCTGTCACCTGTTGCAGAGCCGCAAGAAAAGCCTCCAGACGCGCTTGGGTATCAAAAGCCAGCAGCGTGTTTAATAAGTAAGCATCGCTGTTTTCCTGTAACTGGTGGTGGAATAAAATACCTTCCTGCAAGGGTGACAGTGGATAGATATCCTGTACATTAGCGATCCCGCCGGTTACCGTCGCAGTGACAGTATCAATTTCGGTTTGTGACAGCGTCACCAGTGGCAACATCTCAGGCGTAATCGCCGTACAATCATCGGGAATGCGGTTGGGTGGCACCAGAACCATTGGAGCATCCATCCCTGTCTGTATTGCCTGCGCCATATCTGCCAGCAGCGGTGTGGCAAAAACGCTGCGTACTTCCAGTGAATATCCACGGTTGCATAATTGTTCAATCAGACTGACGGCAATTAGCGAGTGCCCGCCCAGTTCAAAGAAGTGGTCATGACGACCAACGCGCTCTAATCCCAGTAAATTCTGCCAGATTTCCGATAATGTGGTTTCCACATCGCCCACGGGTTCAGCATAGTCACGGGTGATCACCGCGGACAGATCCGGCGCAGGTAGTGCATTACGGTCAAGTTTACCGTTGGGCGTCAGCGGGAAAGTATCCAAAATGACAAATGCACTGGGTAGCATATAGTCTGCCAGATGCTGAGTAAGATACTGCCGCAGTTTGGTTGGTATCAGTTCAATATCCGGCTGAGTTTGTACGTAAGCGACCAAACGCTTGTCCCCGGGAATGTCTTCACGTGCGATAACGATAGATTCATTGATCCCCGGGTATTGATTCAGACGCGACTCGATTTCATCCAGTTCAATACGGAAACCGCGTAATTTAACCTGAAAATCATTGCGACCAAGATATTCAATATTACCATCCGGCAACCAGCGACCAAGGTCACCGGTTTTATACATCCGGGCATCCGCTTCAGCAGAGAACCAATCAGGCAGGAAACGCTCCCGCGTAAGTTCAGGCCGATTCAGATAACCCCGGGCTACACCGGCACCACCGATATAGATTTCGCCCACCACCCCAAGCGGAGTAGGTTGGCCAGAAGAGTCAAGAATATAGATTTGGGTGTTAGCAATAGGGCGTCCGATTGGAATGGTATATGCAACATTAGTAGTCGATGTTATTGCATAAGTGGTGGCTATTGTGGTGGTTTCTGTCGGACCATAAGCATTAATCAGGTGGACTGGCCGGGACTCAGTTAATTGTACCTGTTGTATTTTTTTCGGATTGAGGGCTTCTCCACCGACAAGCAGATAGCGCAATTGCCTGAACAGGGGAGAGAGTATTTCCAGATAAGCGTTGAACAGCCCCACCGTTAACAACATTGCCGTGACTTCACCGCTGATTAATTCGTCACGGAAACGTTCAGGGTTGAGTAATACGGCTTGTGGGATCACATGCAGGCGTCCACCGTTTAACAGAGCGGACCAGATTTCCCATGTTGAGGCATCAAACGCAATATTTGAACAGTGCGCTACACAGTCATTCGGCCCGATATCCGCATAACCCCCATTGATAGCCAACCGATTAACATTACGGTGCTCAATCATCACACCTTTTGGTTGGCCGGTTGAACCGGAGGTATAGATCACATAAGCCAGATGGCGTGATGTCAGTCCCAATGCTTGTGCATCCGGGTTATGGCTCGGTTGTGTAACCAGTGACAGTGTTTCTGATGATCGGGTTTCTAATGAGGTATCCTGAGCATCAATTACGCGTACAGGTACGATATCCGGTAACTTATCGCGCTGGGCGACCTGAGTCAGTAAGATTACCGGAGCGGCATCTTTCAGCATATAGGTCAACCGTTCTGCGGGGTAATTCGGATCGAGGGGAACATAAGCACCGCCCGCTTTCAGGATTCCCAGCAGGCAGACGATCAATGCCGGGCTGCGCTCGACACAGATAGCCACCCGATCATCCGGTTGTATACCCAATCCAATCAGATAATGGGCCAGTTGGTTGGCCTGACGGTTAATTTGTTCATAACTCAGCGTTTGCCCTTCACACACGACAGCAATCGCTTCCGGCGTCTGAGCCACTTGCTGTTCAAACAGTTCATGGATGAGGGCATTCTGCGGAAAGTCGGCTTGCGTGGCATTAAAATCCACTAATAATTGTTGTTGTTCCATTGCTGATAACATAGGCAGCGATGAAATCGTCTGAGTCACATCAGCGATCATTGCGGTTATCACGTTTTGAAAATAACCGGCAATACGAACCACGGTTTCCCGATCGAACAAATCAGTTGCGTATATTAGCGTTCCGGTTAAGCCTGAATTTCCGGCTGTTTCAGTGAACGACAGCGTTAAATCACACTGAGCACTGTATTGCGGTTGTTCGATAATAGACAGTTCAAGCCCGGGCAGTTTCAATTCCTGAGCCGGAGTATTGTCTAATGCCAGCATCACCTGAAAGATGGGACTGTGGCTCAGGCTACGTTCGGGTTGTAACACTTCCACCACCTGCTCAAAAGGCAGATCCTGATGAGCATAAGCCGCCAGTGTCTGTTTACGAACATGGGCCAGCAGTTCCGCTATTGTATGACATTGACCTGATTCAATACGTAAGGCGAGCGTGTTGACGAAAAAACCAATCAGATTATCCAGTTCGGTGCGAGTACGATTGGCGATGGGAAGACCGATAACAATATCGTTTTGACCACTTAGGCGGGAGAGAACAACAGTCCACGCCGTGAGGATAGCCATAAATAATGTGGCTCCCTGATTTTGTGCAAATGTTTTCAGGGCAGTGAGTAATTCCTCATCAAGATGAACAGGTATTTTACTTCCTCTATAGCTTTGCACGGCGGGGCGAGGGCGATCCGTTGGCAGCTCCAGCAGGGATGGCGCTCCATTGAGCTGGTTATACCAGAAATCTCGTTGTACGGTCAGTTCATCGCAATGTAATGCAGTGCGTTGCCAGGCAGCATAGTCGGCGTACTGGATAGGCAGTGGTGGCAAATCAGCATCGCGTCCGGTCAGGGCAGCCTGATAAAATGCCGCCAGTTCGCGGATTAAAATACCACTGGACCAGCCATCAGAAATGATGTGATGCTGAGTTAACAACAGGACATGTTCTTCATTATCCAGATGCAATAGCTGCCCCCGGATTAACGGCCCCTGAGTAAGATCAAAAGGCGTTCGGGCTTCAGATTCAGCCAGTTCGTCAACACGGGCTGAACGTTCGTCTTCATTCAGAGAGCGTAAATCCAGATAACTCATTGAAAAGCCAGTATCCGCAGGGGCTATTTTCTGACAAGGTTGATCATCCACCAATGTAAAGTGGGTGCGCAAACTTTCCTGACGGGCTACAAGGTTATCAAGAGCGGAGATGAGTGCCTGATGTTCAAGTTTCCCCGTAAGACGCAATGCGACAGGGATATGATAGGCCCGACTTGCGGCGGAATCGAATTGTCCGATAAACCATAATCGTTGTTGAGCAAAGGATAATACTAAAGGCGCATGGCGATCTGTCTTCGTAATCGGTATGTGCAATGAACGAGTTTCATTAGCGCATTGTTTAATTTGTTCTTTAACTTTTTTCTCTAAAACAGCTCGTTTTAACATTTCGATATTGATATTAGCTTTGCTCATTCTTTAGTATCTCCACTTAAAATTGCGATTAATTCTTCTGCAGACATTGAATCGAGGCTTTTCTTGATTAATTCTGTGTCATCTCCCCATGCTGAACTCATTTGGGTAGAGAGAATGAATTCAGACAGTTCTGATAATCGGGATGACTGGAAAATTGAAACGATAGGTATCTGGACTAAAAATTCGGTTTGTATACGGGCTATCAATCTTGCGGCTAAAAGTGAGTGTCCGCCGATTTCAAAAAAGCTGTCATGCCGCCCGATTCGTTCCAGACCCAGCAGTTCCTGCCAGATTTGTGCCAGCCTGTTTTCTACGTCACCCATAGGTTCGGCATAGTCACGGGTTATTACCGCCGACAAATCAGGAGCGGGTAGCGCTTTACGGTCGAGCTTACCGTTGGGAGTCAACGGGAAGGTATCCAGCATGACAAAAGCACTGGGTAGCATATAATTGGGCAAACAGAGTCTCAGTTGTTCGCGTAGACTGGTGGCTTCCAAAGTAACGTCTGGTTGTGCCACCAGATAAGCTATCAGGCGCTGCTCGCCGTTATCTGTCTCATGGACAATAACCATTGCTTCTTTAATTCCATCACAGGCCAGCAGTTGTGCCTCAATTTCTCCCGGTTCAATCCGGAAGCCGCGCAGTTTGATCTGAAAATCGTTACGCCCCAGATAGTCGATATTGCCATCCGGTCGCCAGCGTCCTAAATCACCGGTTTTGTACATTCTGGCATCAGGAAGAGGACTGAAAGGATCGACCACAAACCGTTCTGCTGTGAGTTCAGGCTGGTTCAGGTATCCCCGGGCCACACCCGCGCCCCCGATATAAATCTCGCCAGTGACGCCAAGGGGCACAGGCTGACCATAAATATCAAGCAGATAGATTCGGGCATTGGCTATCGGATGACCGATACTGGGCGACGAAAGGGAATGATCTATCACACAAAAAGTCGTATCAACGGTACATTCTGTGGGACCGTAGACATTGATAAAACGGGACGTTTTTATTTGTTGCAAGCGCGACCATAAGGCAGATGAAATGGCCTCGCCGCCGATTAACGTCAGTTTGGGCTGATAATCCGTATCGGTACCTAACCCCGCATTCAACAGCCATTGCAGCTGCACGGGGGTACAGTCAAACAGATCCACCGCATGATGTGCCAGATAACGCCAGAGTTGCTCCGCATTGGCACGAATAGCCTCAGGAATGATGACCAGTGTATGACCCGCGAGCAATTGCAGCCAACTCTGTACCGAGGCGTCAAACACGATGCTGGCATTCAGGGCAGTACGACATGGTGGCGTGATATCGATCACCGATTGCAGCCCGGTATGCAGATTGATGACATTACGATGGGTCACCATAACTCCCTTGGGTTGCCCGGTCGAGCCAGAGGTATAAATGACATAGGCCAGATGGTGGGAATTCAGTCCCAACGAGGTTGCATCGGGGTTATGGTCAGGCTGGATATCAAAAATCGATGTTTGGTTATCCAGTTGCACCTTGGGGATCGGATAGGTCAATTGACCCGTCAGCCCAGTTTGCGTCAGCAACGCCACAGGCGCTGCATCTTCCAGCATATAGGCCAGCCGCTCAGGTGGGTAAGCCGGATCAAGGGGGACATAAGCACCACCAGCTTTGAGAATAGCCAGTAATCCCACCACCATCTCTACACTGCGTTCGACACAAATAGCCACCCGATCATCCGGTTTAACGCCCAATGCCATCAGGTAATGGGCCAGTTGATTGGCCTGACGGTTAAGGGCGTCATAACTCAGGGCTTGTTCTTCAAAGAGTACAGCAAGGGAGTCAGGTGTCCGGGTGACCTGCTGTTCAAACAGTTGATGGATTAGGGCATGCTGCGCAAAATTGGTTTGTGTGGCGTTGAAATCCACCAGTAACTGCTGACGTTCTGCTGCCGGCAGAATGGATAAACTGAGCACCGATTGCTGAGCGTCAGCGGTCAGCGCATTTGCCAGCTCACTGAGGGCAGTGCGCAGATAATGCACGATTCTGTCCGGATTAATTCCGTCTACGGTCTGAGCCACCAGCGTGAAATCGTTCCCGTGATCATCCACGGAAAGAGTGATGGGATAGTTTGTCCGTTCCTCAGACTGTAATACGCGCATGCCCGGCCAACCGGGATTTTCATCCAAGTCTGACGGGCTATATCGATAGTTAAACAGAGCACTAAACAAGGGTAAGGGGGGGATCACTCCGCTGCACTGTTGAGCCAGTGCCAACGGAGCCTGCTCATGTTCCAGTAGTTCGGCCAGATTTGCGGCTGTCGCCTGCACGACTTCCCATACATTGCGATTGTTCAGGGATATCCTGATCGGCAATGTATTGATAAACATCCCCATAATCCGATCAGCCCCGGCTGAACCGTGCAATCGTCCCAGCAGCACGGTACCGAACACGACTTCTTCACGGTCGCTGATATGAGCCAACATCTGAGCAAAAGCGACATGAAACAGCACGCTGGGGCTGATCCCCAGACGGCGAGACTGCGCACGCAGAGTCTGGGCAAGAGTATCATTTAAAAGCAAACGGGCTTCCGACACGTTTGTGCCATTCCCCTGTATATCCAGCAGGCCAAAAGGTGCCGTGGGTTCTTCAATATCGGCAAACCGCTCACGGAAGTAACTTTCATGTACTGAATCCGGCATTTTCAGGATCTGGGCGATAAAATTACGATAAGGCAGTGGTGTAGGCAGAGATTCCTCGTTACCGTCTAATAACAGAAAAATCTCCTTCATAATAAATTCCAGTGTCACATGATCACTGACCAGATGGTGAAAATTCAGCGTCAGAAGCCATTCGTTACTGTCCGAGTCGAGGGCAATACTGGCGGCAAACAACGGAGCCTGAGTCATATCCAGTCGGGAGATGCTGTGCGCCTGTTGTTGTGCTTGAATAGATTGTGCCGGAACAAACGATATCACGGGCAGTTTTGCTTGCCGCCAGACCACCTGTACCGGCTGGCTCAGTCCCTGCCAGCAAAACGCCGTACGCAGAATGTCATGGCGGTCTATCACTTGTTGCAGAGCGTTCAGAAAGGAATCCAGACGAGAGCGGGTATCAAACGCTAACAGCGTGTTTAATAAATAAGTATCGCTGTTTTCCTGCAACTGGTGGTGGAATAAAATACCTTCCTGCAAGGGCGACAGCGGATAGATATCCTGTACATTAGCCACGCCACCTGTCACAGTTGCGGCAATCGAATCAATCTCAGTGTGTGACAGCGTCACCAACGGCAGCATATCGGGGGTAATATGTGTGCAATCATCAGGGATACGATTGGGTGGGACAAGCATATCCGGCGAATCTTGCCGGGCCTGTATCGCCTGCGCCATCTCTGAAAGTAACGGGGTGGCAAAAATACTACGCACCTCCAGTAAATATCCCCGGCTGCGTAACTGTTCTATCAGGCTGACAGCAATCAGGGAATGCCCGCCCAGTTCAAAGAAATGGTCGTGACGTCCGACCCGTTCCAGTCCCAGTAACTCCTGCCAGATTTGTGCCAGTGCAATTTCCACGTCACCGATCGGTGCTTCATAATTCCGGGTGATCACGGCGTATAAATCCGGCGCAGGCAGGGCCTTGCGGTCGAGCTTGCCGTTAGGGGTCAGCGGGAAGGTATCCAGCATGACAAAGGCGCTGGGGATCATATACTCCGCCAGATGTTGTGCCAGTTGTCGGCGCAGATCAACCGGCACCAGTTCCGTACCCGCTTCAGCGCAGAGATAGGCCACCAGACGGGTATCCCCTTCAGCGTCTTCACGGGCTATCACGACAGCCTCCTGTACACCCGGGCACTGCATCAGGCCGGCTTCAATTTCCCCTAATTCA
>NZ_CAWQMW010000011.1:0-12198 GCF_963895965.1 Xenorhabdus sp. PB30.3
TAAATTTCTATTTGTTTTGTTTTTCCATTTTTTTTAGCGAGTTATTTCCATTTTTAGATAGGAATTAGTGATTTTATCGTAGTTGTGATATTCAAAACTCATCAGGTATAGTGGCACAGGGCAGGCCTGATGTGAGAAGCTCTGGAAGAGGAGGTAAGTATCATTTAAGTCAGTGTTTATATAATTATTCCTATTTTTAGTGGGGTGTTTGGAAATAATATTCCGTAATATATGATATTTCTATAATGATATTTTAAGGCTTAATATCTTCAGTTTTGTTTAACTATAGTGACCGGGCATTGCTGATAATATTATGTTTTATTTCATGGACTTTTCCTATGATAAAACCTATTATTTGGCCGTTTTATCTTGGTCATATCTGCCGTTATATACTTAATTTAGCTTAAATATAAACCAGCAAGATAATATAAAGGTATCACTGACCTGACAGGCTGTTAATCAAAAAATTCGCAGGAAGAAAATAATGAAAAGTAAACTGACTTTAGCTTCTGTTTGTCTGGCTTCACTCATGCTAGCCGGCTGTGCAACAGAATCCTCATCAACTCTTCAGGTTCAAAAAGTTTCCTCTTATAACACAACCTACAAAGGTATTCGCAGCCCTATTGCAGTGGGTAAGTTTGAAAATCGCTCAAGCTACCAGAATGGTATTTTCTCTGATGGTATTGATCGTTTGGGTAACCAGTCAAAAACTATTCTGGTGACAGACTTACAGCAAACCGGTCGTTTTAATGTGCTGGAGCGCACGAATATGGCTGAGTTGCAAACAGAAGCCGGATTACAAGGTAAAGCTCAGAAGTTAAAAGGGGCAAGTTATGTCATTACTGGTGCAGTGACTGAATTTGGCCGTAAAGAAGTAGGTGATCACCAGTTATGGGGCATTTTAGGTCGTGGTAAATCACAGATTGCTTATGCAAAAGTGATGCTGAATGTGGTGAATGTGGAAACGTCTGAAGTTGTTTTCTCTTCAGCGGGAGCCGGGGAGTACAAGCTATCTAACCGTGAAATTATTGGATTTGGCGGCACTTCAGGTTATGACTCCACTCTGAATGGCAAGGTTTTAGATTTGGCAATTCGTGAAGCCGTGAATGATTTAGTGTCAGGTATTGAAAGTGGTGCCTGGAAGCCAACGAATTAATAATAAATATTATATAGGAAAGATCATTTAATGTTTTTGATGAAAAAGACGGGGATGTTACTGGGCACGCTAGTGTTAGTCGGATGTGTACAGGCACCTAAAACTATTTATGAATGGGGTGATTACCAGTCAACGCTTTACCAGTATTACCAACAAGATAAAACTGGGCCACTGGAGCAGATACAGGCTCTGGAAAAAGTGATTGAACAGGCAAAAGCCAAAGATAAACCTGTTCCTCCCGGCCTGCATGCACAAATGGGGTTACTGTACAGCAAAACAGGCAATATTGAGGATGCCTTTCAGCAGTTTGAAATAGAGAAAAAATTATTTCCTGAATCTGCACCTTATATGGATTTTCTGCTGAATAAAAATAAGGGAGTGAAATAATGAACCGTATTTTGGGTGCGATTGGTGCTTTATTTTTGCTGCTGCTGACGGGGTGTGCCAAACAGGCACCGCATGATTATTCTGCTTTAAGGGCAAGCGATCCTAAATCGATATTGGTGTTGCCCGCAGTGAATAAGTCTGTAGATGTGAAAGCCGCTGGCAGTGTGATTTCTCAGGTTGCTTATCCATTGGCTGAGTCAGGATATTATGTTTTTCCTGTTGCGGTAGTAGAAGAAACCTTCCGGCAGAATGGTGTATCTGAGGCTCAGGATATTAGCAATATCAGCTATAAGAAACTGCATGATATTTTTGGTGCAGATGCAGCGCTTTACTTGGATATCACGCAATACGGCACACAATATCAGATCATCAGTAGTGATACTCGTGTGACTGCTGAGGCTCGTTTGGTTGATTTGCGTACAGGTGAAAAAATCTGGGGCGGTATAGCAACAGCCTCCAGCGCAGAGAATCGTAACAATGGTGGTGGCGGAATTATTGGTATGTTAGTGTCTGCGGCCATTGAACAAATTGTTAATACTGTCGCTGATAGAGGCCACGAGATTGCGGGCATTACCAGTAACCGTTTGTTAAGCGCAGGACAATATTGGAATGGCCACCTGCTGTATGGCCCACGTTCAGAGTTTTATCGGAAAGAAAAAACAGAATAATTATTCCTGTTATTTTTTAGATTACTTTATTACAAAAATGCCGCAGATAATCACTGCGGCATTTTTATTAACGTTTTTTAGTCTGATTAGACATCCAATCGCTTAGTTTGCCATTTTTTGGATTTCCAGCGCCACGCGTTTACCAGACCACGGACCCACTCATCACAGAAAAAGCCAATCCAGATCCCCAGAATGCCCATTCCCATCGTAATTCCCAGAAAATAACCAACGGGAATAGAGATACCCCACATGAAAATCAGGGCAGTATAAAGCGGGAACCGGGCATCGCCAGAAGCTCGCAGTGCGTTGACCATAACGATATTAAAAGTACGCCCCGGCTCCAGAAACACAGATAACAGGAAGAGTGGCAGCAACAGCTCAATGATTTTTTGGTCTTCTGTCATCAGGCCGAGAAGTGGTTGCCGGAAAGCCCAGAAAGATAAGACTACTCCAATTGTGACGATAACACCGATTTTCAGGCTTTTTATACCGCGAATATAGGCCTCTTCAAAGCGTTTTGCCCCGACAAGATGGCCAACCATAATTTCGTTACCAATACTGGTGGCAATCCCAAAAAGCATAATGAACAGCGATAGCTGGAAATACAGCGTCTGTGCTGCCAGAGATGTTTCGCCCATCAAACCGATAAACGCCTGTGCCGTCATGTACTGCAATATCCACACGAGGTTTTCACCGGCCGCAGGCAAACCAATATGCAGGATTTTTCCAAGCATATTCTTTGACCAGCATATGAGTAATTTTGGTACCAGCTTTATTTTCAGGCCATAAAATAGCAAGCCACAGAGGAGAATAACTGCAACAGTACGACCAAATACTGTAGACCATGCCACACCTTCGAGGCCATATTTAGGTAGCCCGAAGAACCCGTACAGAACAATCATATTGCCGACAATTGTCAGTAAATTGGCAATCAGGGTGACATACATGGCTGATTTTGATTTGCCATATACTCGCAAGCAGGCTGCCAGAATAATTGAAATGGCTTCTGGTATCAGACAGATACCCAAAATATGCAGATAAGCAAATCCATCATCCATCAGGTTTTCTGGCAGATTCATGATATGCAGGATTTTGTAGCCGAAGAAAATAGTTACCAATGCACAGCCAAAACCCAACACAAAATTAAAGGCGATGGAAATGTGGATCGCCTGACTGGCTTTATCCCGCCTTCCTGAACCGAGGTATTGGGCGATGACAACGCTGCAACCAACGCTGATGAAATTGAAGATAGTGATGAATAGATCAAAAACATGATTCCCAACGCCCATCGCAGCCAGATAAGCCGAAGAAATATGGCTAACCATATAGGTATTGATTAACAGCGTCGCCATATGAAGAAAAATATCAATGAAGATCGGCCAGCTCAGGGAAAAAAGCGAACGATCAACAACATCAGATTGATGCATTATAAAAAACCTATTGTTTGAATTGAAATGAGTGGTCTTTTTGTGGTGTGACATATACTCAGAATACAGTCGTAATTTTACTTGGTTTATTGGTTGATTGGTAGGCAAATAACACGATTTACTGATATACACTTCGTCTTTCAAGTCGCCTTTTTGTTGGCTGCGCTCGCTCACCCCGGTCACATAGTTATCTATGCTCCCGGGGGTTTACTCTCTTGCCGCCGCGACGCATCTTGAAATCCATTATGTATAGCTAATAGACAATAAAATTTATGGCTATGACTTGATTCTTATCCCCGATTCACTGGATAATCTTCTGCCTCAAATTATCTCACCATTTTTTTATCTCAAAAGCCAAACGATTGCGTATGAGAAATGGCTGAATTGATAGCTTCAGCATTTTTAGCGTTATTAAGTGACGTAATCGTTTTCGTCGGGAGGGGAGTAAAGAAATGATGAGAAAAATAATGATCGATATTTAACACACTGGCAGGGGATAAATATGTCTGGCATGCAGGCACCAACTCAATGCAAACTCGATAGGTATTTTAAGATAACTGAACGTGGAAGCTCGGTACGTCAGGAGATTCTCGCTGGGTTAACAATATTTCTGGCTATGGTGTATTCCGTGATTGTTGTACCGGGTATGCTCGGACAAGCCGGATTTCCTCATACCGCGGTATTTATTTCTGTCTGTCTGGTGACCGGAATTGGCTCATTGCTGATGGGGTTATGGGTTAATTTGCCGATGGCGATTGGCTGTGCCATCTCATTGACTGCCTTTACGGCTTTTAGTCTGGTATTAGGGCAGCAAGTTAGCATCCCTGTTGCTCTGGGCGCTGTTTTTCTGATGGGATGTATATTTACCTTTATTTCTGTTACCGGTATTCGAGCCTGGCTATTGCGCAATATACCAATGGGGATTGCACATGGAGCAGGAATTGGTATCGGATTATTTCTGTTGCTTATTGCGGCAAACGGCGTCGGCCTGGTGATTAAAAATCCGAAGGAAGGATTACCGGTTGCCTTTGGTACATTGACTGCCTTTCCTGTCTTTATGACTCTGCTCGGTCTGGCTGCGATTATCGGTCTGGAAAAGAAAAAAGTCCCCGGTGGCATTTTGCTGGTTATCATCGTTATTTCAATCATTGGCCTGATTTTCGATCCTGCGGTGAAATATCAGGGTTTTTTTAAAGTGCCCACATTAGGAGAAGACGGCCTTTCCCTGATGTTCAGTATGGATATCATGGGGGCGTTACAGCCTGCTGTCCTGCCAAGCCTTCTTGCACTGGTGATGACCGCAGTATTTGATGCCACAGGGACTATCAGAGCTGTGGCCGGGCAGGCCAACCTGTTGGATAAGCGTGGGCAGATTATTAGTGGTAGTAAGGCGTTAACCGCTGATTCTGTCAGTAGTATTTTTGCCGGAGCGATAGGCTCTTCGCCTGCTGGCGTTTATATCGAATCTGCCGCAGGGAGTGCTGTAGGCGGAAAAACAGGGTTAACTGCGACCATTGTCGGTATTTTGTTTCTGCTAATCTTATTCCTTTCCCCATTGTCATATCTGGTTCCTGCGTATGCCACTGCACCGGCTTTAATGTATGTCGGTCTGCTGATGCTGAGCAATGTGAGAAAACTGAATTTCGATGATTCTGTTGATGCTGTGTCGGGGCTGTTGTGCGCCGTATTTATCGTTCTGACCTGTAATATCGTGACAGGAATTATGTTGGGTTTCAGCACGTTGGTTGTCGGACGTATTTTTGCTGGTGAGTTGCGTAAGCTGAATATCAGTACGGTAGTCATCGCCACTGCACTGGTGGTATTCTATGCCAGCAGTTGGGCTATTTAGCCAGAACTCGCCTGAAAGTTATGCGTAAGCGGTTAACGCTTGCGCATATATCTCCCTGCCTGATAATTTTTAAAACCTGTCAAATTTTCGACAAAACCTCTCAGATAAGTATAAAATAAGAAAATGGCTTGCGGGTCATTGATTCACAATGTGATTGTTTTTTGATTTTCCAGAATAACTTCAATTTTTGTGGTTATTAGCGCTGTTATTAGAAAGAAAAAACAGTCACAATCTCCTCACCGACGGATTTTTGGCAATTTGTAAGGGTAACATGGAAATATTCTTTACTATCTTGATCTTGATTTTGGTGGTGTCAGTTTCTGGTGTTCTTACTAAGGTGATCCCGTTCCGTGTCCCTTTGCCGATAGTGCAAATAGCAATGGGGGCGTTGCTGGCTTGGCCTCATTTTGGTTTACACGTTACTTTCGACCCTGAATTATTCCTCGTTTTACTTATCCCTCCTTTGTTATTTGTTGATGGCTGGAAAACACCGACCAGAGAATTTTTTCACCATGGGCGTGAAATCGTTATTCTGGTTTTAGTGCTGGTTTTAGTAACAGTTGTCGGTATTGGTTATTTGATTTACTGGTTATTGCCGAGTATTCCGCTTATTGCGGCTTTTGCTCTGGCCGCCGTGTTGTCACCAACCGATGCCGTTGCCTTATCCTCAATCGTCGGGAAAGGGCGCATTCCTAAAAATATGATGAGTGTGCTGGAAGGTGAAGCGTTGATGAACGATGCTTCGGGTCTGGTCGCTCTGAAATTTGCTGTAGCAATTGCCATGGGAACAATGGCATTTACGGTAACCGGTGCAACATTCGAATTCTTTAAAGTTGCAATTGGTGGTCTGGCATCGGGCGTCGCTGTGACCTGGTTGTACAGTAAATCACTGCGATTGATGAGCCGCTGGAGTGGCGATGATCCCGCGACTCAAATCATGTTTATGATGCTGTTGCCATTTGCTTCTTACATGATTGCTGAACATATTGGTGTTTCTGGCATTCTGGCTGCCGTTGCGGCGGGTATGACTATCAGTACGGCTGGCGTGATCCGCAATGCACCGCTGGATATGCGTCTGCGAGCGGATAATGTCTGGGGAATGCTGGCATTCGTATTCAACGGGCTGGTATTCATCATGCTGGGGCTACAGTTGCCGGGGATTTGGGAGACTTCTGTTGCTCAGGCTGATCTCGACCCGCATGTAGAAACCTGGATGCTGTTTGCTGCTGTAGGCATCATTTATGGTGCACTGGTATTGCTGCGGTTTTGTTGGTTATGGCTGATGAAAAATACCAGCAAAATCCTGATGAAGAAGAAACCACTGGAATTCTCAACCTACACTACGCGTGAATTGTTGCTGGCGTCGTTTGCGGGAGTCCGTGGTGCCATTACTCTGGCTGGTGCTCTGTCAGTACCACTTTTCCTGCCGGATGGTGATCCGTTCCCTGCCCGTTATCAGTTGATCTTTATTTCCGCAGGTGTGATTCTTGTTTCACTTTTTGTTGGCGTCATTGCCCTGCCACTCTTGCTGAGAGGTATGACAGTGGGAGACAAACAGGCTGATCTTGATGAAATCAGAATGGCGAAAGCAGCGATGGCTGAAGTTGCGATTGTCAGTATGAATAAGATGGAAGAACGCCTGTCTGCCAGCACAGAAGAAAAATTAGACGCTGAAGTGATTAGCGAAGTTGCTTCCCGGGTTACCGGTTACTTACGGCGCCGTACTGCGGGCACGGACGAGGGTGAACACAACCTGGAGGTTGAAGAGCTGGAGCGCCGTTTCCGCCTGACTGCATTACGGGCTGAAAGAGGGGAACTGTATCACTTGCGTGCAACCCGTAAAGTTAGCAATGAAACATTACAGACGCTTCTGCATGACCTTGATTTGCTGGAAGCACTGTTAGTGGATAAATCTCAATAAATATGTGGCTATTAACAATCACAACATTTTTGTGGGCCGCCTCATTCAGCCTGATCGGTGCTTATCTTGCCGGTCAGGTTGATAGCTGGTTTTCTGTACTAATCAGAGTAGCACTCGCTGCGCTGGTATTTCTGCCATTCTTGCGCTGGCGTGGGCTATCGCTGAAAGTGATTTCGCTGTATATGGCAGTGGGCGCTTGCCAACTGGGTGTGATGTACTTGTTTGTATTTCATGCGTACCACTATCTGACAGTGGCAGAGTTTTTGCTTTTTACTGTCATGACGCCACTGTATGTCACACTGATCTACGATTTACTGAAACGTCAGAGGCTACGTTGGGGGTATGCACTCAGTTCGCTGCTGGCTGTTGCCGGAGCTGCGATTATCCGTTATGACCGGCTAAGTGAATCTTTTTGGATTGGCTTGATTCTGGTGCAACTGGCGAATATTTTCTTTGCCATTGGTCAGGTTGGTTATAAGCGTTTGATGGAGAAACACCCGATCCCACAACGAGTGGCTATTTCATGGTTCTATTTAGGTGCCTGTGTTGTTGCAATTATCGGATGGTTAATCTTTGGTAACCCACAGAAGCTGCCGACAACGCAATTACAGTGGTGGGTTCTGATCTGGTTAGGCGCAGGAGCCTCCGGTATTGGCTATTTTATGTGGAACTATGGCGCAACTCAGGTTGATGCCGGAACACTCGCAATTATGAATAATATGCTGGTTCCGGCTGGGTTACTGGTTAACTTTGTCATTTGGCAGCAGCATCCGGATTGGCTGAGCTTTAGCATTGGAGGCAGCCTGATTGTTGCATCGCTTTGGGTGCATCACCGCTGGATATTGAAACCCGTTTTACAAAAGGCAGACTATCCACCGCGTGCTGGCGCGCAGAACGAATAAATGTATCAATAGCCGGTTGATGTTGCTCTCCTTTACGGCAGGCAGCGTACAACCGGCTCCATAATCCCTCTCCCAGCGTCTGCGTGACAACTAAACCCTGTCTTTCAAATGTTTCTACGGCCCAGTGAGGCAATGCTGCAATACCTAAGCGGGCTGCCACCATTTGGATCAGTAATAGAGTGTTATCAACGGTTTTCAGGGTGGGAGTTACTTCGGCTGGCTGGAGAAAACGTCTCCAAATATCAAAACGTTGTCGTTGAACAGGATAAATCAGTAACGTCTCAGGTGCGAGATCTTGTGGTTGAATATCCCGCTGATTGGCTAATGGATGATCCGGGGCCACCACCAACTTTACTTCATAATCAAACAGCGGCGTATAGTGGAGATCGCTGTCGGAAAGAATATCGGATGTCAGCACAATATCCAGCTCCTTTTGTTGCAGGGCCGGTTGTGGGTCAAATGTCACCCCGGATTTGAAATCCACATTAACCAGCGGCCAGCTTTCCCGGAAAAGCTTTAATGCAGGCGTGAGCCACTGAATACAGCTATGACATTCAATCGCAATGCGTAGGTTAGTTTCTTCCGGCTCATTACACTCACTCAGAGATGCTTTGATCATCGGTAAAATCTGCTCAGCCAGCTTTAGTAGCACTTCTCCCTGATGTGTAAGTTGCAGCGGCTGACTTTTACGAATGAAAAGTTTGTATCCCAGACGATGCTCTAATTCACTGAATTGATGTGAAAGAGCTGATTGAGTTTGATGCAAGTGATTCGCAGCAGCTGCCAATGAGCCACAGAGATTTAATGCTTGCAATGTTTTTAAGTGTTTAATTTCGATCATGAAAAACCTTCAAGTTGATGATGAATAATTTGCGCTTGTGGTTTATACATTACCTGTTGATTATAGAAGTGTAAACATCTAGACGGCTAAAATTTGCGGGTGACGACATGACAGTTTTAAATCATACATTAGGTTTTCCACGTATCGGCTTGAAAAGAGAGCTAAAAAAAGCACAAGAAAGCTATTGGGCAGGTAAAATTTCTCAACAAGAATTGCTAGAAACAGGCCGTGAATTACGAGCACGTCACTGGCAACAGCAAAAAGAAGCAGGAGTAGATTTAATTCCTGTCGGAGATTTCGCTTGGTATGACCAAGTATTGACGACCACTCTGCTGTTGGGGAACGTTCCTCCCCGCCATCAAAATGAAGATGGAAGTATTGATTTAGATACACTATTCCGCATTGCCCGTGGTCGGGCGCCAACAGGTACTCCGGCTGCTGCGTCAGAAATGACCAAGTGGTTTAACACTAACTACCATTACATTGTTCCTGAGTTTCAGGAAGGTCAAGAATTTAAATTAGGATGGACTCAACTGCTGGATGAAGTCGATGAAGCGCTAGCACTGGGACATAACGTAAAACCTGTTTTACTGGGGCCGGTGACTTATTTATGGCTTGGAAAGGTAAAAGGCAAAGCCTTTGAACGCCTCTCTTTATTGGCGGATATTCTGCCCGTATATCAACAGGTGCTGGGTGAACTGGCAAAACGTGGCATCGAGTGGGTACAGATAGATGAGCCTGCATTGGTGCTGGAACTGCCAGAAGAGTGGTTAGCTGCATTTCAGCCTGCTTATCAGGCACTTCAGGGTCAGGTTAAGTTATTGCTGACAACCTACTTTGATAGTATCAGTCATAATCTGGCGACCATTAAATCACTGCCGGTACAGGGGTTACATGTTGATTTAGTTGCAGGGCAGGACTCACTGGATGAACTGCATAAATCTTTACCTGAAACATTATTGCTATCGTTAGGGGTTGTTAACGGACGTAACGTCTGGCGGGCAGATTTGAGCGCAAAATATGAACTTGTTGCGCCGTTACTGGGTAAACGAGATATTTGGGTCGGTAGTTCTTGCTCATTATTACATAGCCCGATTGATCTGAATGATGAAACAGGGCTGGATGAAGAAGTTAAGAGTTGGTTTGCCTTTGCACTACAGAAATGTGCGGAACTTTCTCTGTTATCTCAGGCATTGAATGCTCCACAAGGCAGCAGACAGTCCGAGCTGGATGATTATAGCGCGCCAATTCGTGCCCGCCGTAGCTCCGCCCGTGTGAATAATCCGGCTGTAGCCGAGCGCCTTAATAAGGTCCGTCCGCAGGACAGTGAACGTAATCAAGTTTATGAAGAGCGCGCCAGACTTCAACGTCAACGTTATAAACTACCTTTGTGGCCGACAACAACGATAGGTTCTTTCCCTCAGACAACAGAGATCCGCGGCTTACGTCTGGATTTCAAGAAAGGTCGCGTTGATGGCAATCATTACCGCACCAATATCAGTGAACATATTAAACAGGCGATCACTGAGCAGGAACGGCTGGGATTAGATGTGCTGGTACATGGTGAAGCTGAACGTAATGACATGGTGGAATATTTCGGTGAACATTTTGACGGTTACGTCTTTACGCAAAACGGCTGGGTACAAAGTTATGGTTCCCGCTGTGTTAAACCACCGGTCATTATCGGAGATATCAGCCGCCCAGAAGCGATTACCGTTGATTGGGCAACCTATGCTCAATCCCTGACAGATAAACCAGTAAAAGGCATGTTAACCGGGCCGGTAACGATTCTTTGCTGGTCATTCCCAAGGGAAGATATCAACCGGGAAACGATTGCCAAGCAGATTGCTTTGGCTCTGCGTGATGAAGTGGATGATTTGCAGAAAGCGGGTATTGGCATTATCCAGATTGATGAACCAGCACTGCGCGAAGGCTTGCCGCTGCGCCGTGAAGAGTGGCAGGCATATCTGGATTGGGCGGTGGATGCCTTTAAACTAAGTGCAGCCATTGCGGAAGACGAGACTCAGATCCATACCCATATGTGTTATTGCGAGTTCAATGACATCATGCCTTCCATTGCAGCACTGGATGCGGATGTTATCACCATTGAAACGTCTCGCTCAGATATGGAACTGCTGGATTCGTTTGAAGACTTTTCATATCCAAATGAAATTGGGCCAGGCGTGTATGACATTCACTCACCGAATGTGCCGAGTGTTGAGTGGATTGAAGCCCTGTTGCGCAAAGCGGCTGAACGTATTCCGGTTGAACGTTTATGGGTTAACCCCGATTGTGGTCTGAAAACCCGGGGCTGGGCAGAAACCCGCCAGTCATTGGCGAATATGGTTGAAGCCGCAAAACGTCTGCGTGATTCAGTTAACAGCTAAGTTAATTTAAGTGTTAATCTGCCCACCATAGGAAAATATAAATATGGCGGGCAGGTTAATTTATTTAGTCAGTAATTTATCTTTCAATAAATTCATCCCTACTGATTTTAGATCCAGATTTTCAGGTACTTCACCATTTGGTGTAACCTTATCAATAAGATTAGGCAGATGTTGTGAAATGAGTGATGAGGCTTCACTGGGGTCGATACCCATTTTTTCTGCTAATGTCTGGATTGTGGAGGAGCCAAAAATAGAGGAAACCTGATCAGCATGAATAGGCGTATTTTCCCCCGTACCAATCCACGAATGAATTGTGCCATCCAACCCTTGCCGGGAAAACTGCTCAACTAAC
This sequence comes from Xenorhabdus sp. PB30.3, assembly GCF_963895965.1. Classification (NCBI taxonomy): domain Bacteria; kingdom Pseudomonadati; phylum Pseudomonadota; class Gammaproteobacteria; order Enterobacterales; family Morganellaceae; genus Xenorhabdus; species Xenorhabdus sp. PB30.3. The sequence goes on from NZ_CAWQMW010000011.1 coordinate 11,891, forward strand.
CCACTTATTCCCCCCTGACCTTCAACCCAGTCCATTATATGCTGAATTTGTTGACTCTTACCCCGACTCAGCATATTTGAAATTTGATCAAAAAAGCTCATCGTAATTTCCCTCCTTTGTTGAGGTTTTACTAGCTCAATCGATATAAAACACTAATTTTTGTGTTTTTACAGGAATGAATTAGTGTAAATGTTATAAAGAAAAGGGTAATTCAAGATTTAATTATTAAAATAGCACAGGATTTTTAATCCGGTTTGTTTGGGATAATTGAACTATCCATGTATTAAGTAATTTTATTTATGTTAATC
>NZ_CAWQMW010000012.1:0-12039 GCF_963895965.1 Xenorhabdus sp. PB30.3
ACTTCGCACGGCGCTTTTGCTGCATTCACAGTGATCTGCAATATGCTGATACGAGGGCCAGCACTCCCCTTTGTCGTTTGCATTATCGGCCAGTTTAATCAGCACCAGTTTTCTCAGGGGATTGCCCACCCGGATACTCATTGCCTTCGCCATCAGACTCATACTCATGCCATTTCTCCCTGTTATCGACCCGCCACCAGCGGGAATTGGAAATTTATTGCGGGGTTTTCGCTTCAGGCGGCGGGAAAACGGTAGGCAGATCAGGACGCAATTCATGCGCCTGAACCGCCCCGTTTGAAAAAACTACAATATCCGGGACCCGTGATACCGAAACCCGTTTTTTTCCGTACAACCATGCACTGATAAGCGATTGCGCACACCCCAGTACCTGAGCCAATTTGGCCTGACTGCCGGCGATATCTATCACTTTTTTTATTACACTGTTTTTCATTTTTCCCTTCTCCAACACGACCGCAATAACAATATCACTAACAGTCAAGATATATCACTATAGGAGTATTTGTAAAGATATCACTCTAGAGATAGAATAAGCAACCGATAATTCAGGATAGCAATACAAAAATAACCCCCTCATGAGGCACTTATGACTCTTGCTGATAGATTAAAAGAAGCCATGGCAGATAAAGGACTAACCCAATCCTCTCTCGCCAAAAAAGCCGGCATGGCGCAATCCATGATATGGAAATTACTCTCCGGGAACGCGACCAAAACAGGCCGGCTCGTTGATTTGGCTAAGGCCTTGGATGTTCGCCCGGAGTGGCTCAGTGATGGCAGTGGTCATAAATCGCCGTCCGGTGATACTGATTTTTCTGTCAGGCATGACAACCGTTATGCACCGGTAAAAATGTATGAAGCAGAACAAGAAACCCCAGAGTGCTTCATGGTGCCGGCCTGTTCTGAACAGCAAACCGCGTTTGAATCCTGTCGGGCTTATCGCATCACCCAAAATACCGGCTGTGCTGAAGCGCCGGAAGGGACGGTGATCGTGGTGGATACACAGGAAGAGATCGCCAATGATGATTTAGTCTATGCCCGCATCGGAGAACATTATTCCGTTTATCGTTATAAACAAGGGGGAACTATCGGCTTTTTATCTGTGGATGACTCACGTATTCCCTTGATAACCCTCACTCCTGACATAGAAATCGTCGGGGTGATTGTGTATTTATTTCGGAATATGAAGCGAAAACGATAACATTCTTCCCTCCCACTCGAACACCACCAAACCCTGCCTAGATTTACGACAAGATACTGTTTTTAATGCAGTATCTTTAACTCCATTGAAATCATCATCCCCTTAAAAATCCTATACCATTCAAATGATATCAAATTAAAATTATTTGATATCAATAAGATAATTAAAAAATTTGATTTATATCACTTTTGGTATGGATCTAATGAAATTTAAGTGATAATGTTAGCGGCATCAAAGTGATAGGAATAATCACTACCCTAATAAACGAGAGGATTTATGCGTACCTTCATTTCTGCCATCATCAAAAAACCGGCAACACAACAAAAAAAGGCTATCAACATTAAAGGGATTGTTGCCAATATCGCACAAAAAAACAGCCTGCATGCCGGAACAACACATATTACCTTTTTGGCAGATCAATATTATCAGGGCAAAACCCAGCATCACGGCATGGATATAAAGAATAACGATGAATTTAAACATCATATCTTAGCGACGTATCGGGTCAGCCCAAAACATACCGAGCCTGTGCCTTACTATCATTTAGAACTGATTGTCGATTACGGTTATGCACTCTATCAGCGGCGAGGACGGTATATGAATTTAGTGGATATATTGCCTTTTACTCAATTTTCAGCCCCGGAAATAAAAACTACCATCATTGATAATTAACACATTCATGAATGCAAGGAAAATAACAGCAATGGATTGCCTGAAATAAAAATAAACGACTTAATCATGAAATTAAGCGCTTAATTTGTGCAGGTTTATTGTATGAAAAATGTGTAAATTATTCGGAGAAAAATAAAATGAGGCTCGTTGCTAATCATAAGAATAAGAAAAAAGCCAGTCTTACCAGAAAGCAGGCGGCTGACTTTATCGGCATTAATGTCGATACATTATCCCATTGGTGCGCTATAGGTAAAATAGCCTACAACAAGAAAGATCCCGCCAGACCCCGATCCCCTTATTTATTTACATACGCGGCATGTATTGCAGCCCTTAACAATTCGATCCAAACTGTGCCTGTGAGCACGGTAGATGTGGCAGAAAAAGGAGATAAAAAATGTCAATCTTCCGTAGAGGAAATACATGGTACGGGAACTACACGACACCAAGCGGCAAAAGAATTAAGGAATCGCTTGGAACAACGGACAAGAGGCAAGCTCAGGAATTGCACGATCGAAGAAAGGCCGAATTATGGCGCATAGAACGGCTGGGTGATTTTCCTGATGTGACGTTTGATGAAGCCTGTTTACGTTGGATTGAGGAAAAGGCCGATAAAAAATCACTGGATGATGATAAAGGGCGTATGGCGTTCTGGCTGGAATACTTCAGCGGAGTGAGATTAAAAGATATTACCGAAGCCAGCATTTACACGGCGGTTAGCAAGATGAAAAACCGCAAGGCCAAGGAACGCTGGGAAAGTCAGGTTCAGGCAGCCAAGAAAAAAGGACACGAGATCCCAGCCTATAAAGAAGTCTCAGTATCAGTAGCGACCAAGGCAAAGCACTTAGCTTTGATTAAGGCTCTATTAAGAGCCGCCGAAAGAGATTGGAAATGGTTAGAGAAAGCCCCTGTGATTAAAGTCCCAACCGTCAGAGAAAAACGAGTCAGATGGTTGGAGCCTCATGAAGCGCGGAGATTAGTTGATGAATGTCCCGAACCACTTCAGTCAGTCGTTAAGTTTGCGCTGGCTACAGGGTTGAGACGCTCAAATATTATTAATCTGGAGTGGTCGCAAATTGATATGCAAAGACAGGTCGCATGGATACACCCAGATCAAAGCAAATCATCCAGGGCTATAGGGGTAGCCCTAAATGAAACAGCTTGCAGGGTGTTACGGGATCAGATAGGAAGCCATAACAAATGGGTTTTCGTTCATACGAAATCATCAATCAGCCCAAACGGAACAGCACTGCCTAATGTGAGAAAGATGCGTGTTGATGATAACACTGCATGGAATGCAGCGTTAAGACGAGCAGGAATCGAAGATTTTCGTTTTCATGATTTGAGACACACTTGGGCTAGCTGGTTAGTGCAATCCGGTGTTCCATTATCAATTTTGCAGGAAATGGGCGGCTGGGAGTCAATCGAAATGGTAAGGCGTTATGCACACTTAGCACCGAATCATCTGACTGAACATGCGCGGCAAATTGATCTGCTTTTTGGTGGAGGTGTCCCAAATTTGTCCCAATCAGGAAAAACAGTGGTTACAAAATAGAGGCAAGTCATTGATTTTAAATGGTACGCCCTACAGGATTCGAACCTGTGACCTACGGCTTAGAAGGCCGTTGCTCTATCCAGCTGAGCTAAGGGCGCATTGAGATGTGAAATAAGAAACATCATTAATGCAATGTGTTGATGCTGACGTGGATTATACGGGCATAATGGATTGAGTCAATGGCCTTTTCGTTCAGATGCTCATTTTATGATTATCATTAAAACTGACAGGCCGTTCATGTTCTGACAAAATAGCTCCCATTCCTATAATTGATGATGGAATCTTAAATACATGTCAGCAAAAATTATTGATGGGAAAACGATTGCGCAGACAATCAGAAGCGAAGTTGCAGAAAAAGTCAGGCAGCGTGTTGCTGCCGGGAAACGAGCCCCCGGGCTTGCCGTCGTTTTAGTAGGAGAAAATCCCGCTTCCCAGATTTATGTCGCGAGTAAACGCCGCGCCTGTGAGGAAGTTGGTTTTACTTCACGCTCTTATGACATGCTAGACACCACCAGCGAAGCCGAATTACTCTCTCTGATAGATAACTTGAACAATGATCCCGAAATCGACGGTATTTTAGTTCAACTTCCCCTCCCTGCCGGTATTGATAATGTCAAAGTTCTGGAACGCATTCACCCTGATAAGGATGTGGATGGTTTTCACCCCTACAATATCGGTCGCCTGTGCCAGCGTGCTCCAAGATTACGACCTTGTACGCCACGAGGTATCGTGACTCTACTTGAGCGTTGTAATATCAATACTTATGGGTTAAATGCGGTTATTATTGGGGCCTCCAATATTGTCGGCCGTCCGATGAGTCTTGAGTTGCTGCTGGCTGGATGTACTACAACAGTCACTCATCGCTTCACTACGGATCTACGCCAGCATGTAGAACAGGCCGATTTATTGATAGTCGCGGTCGGTAAACCAAACTTTATCCCCGGTGAGTGGGTAAAACCCGGTGCAATAGTGATTGATGTAGGCATCAATCGTCTGGAAAATGGTAAAGTCATCGGAGATGTTGATTTTGATAAAGCATCTGAGCACGCAAGCTGGATTTCCCCTGTGCCGGGAGGTGTCGGCCCGATGACCGTTGCGACGCTGATTCAAAATACCTTGCAGGCTTGCGAGGAATATCATGATGTAAACAAAACTGAAGGACAGTGATGGAAATTTTTTATTTAGATGGCCACCCTTATGTAGAACTGTGCGATTTGCTGAAGCTTCAGGGATGGAGTGAAAGCGGTGCGGCAGCAAAAGCTGCTATCGCAGAGGGTTTGGTTGAAGTTGATTCTCAGGTGGAAACTCGCAAACGCTGCAAAATTGTTGCAGGAAAAGTTGTTACTTTCAACGGTGATTCTGTTCGCGTTAAAGAATAATTTAGCTCTTCGCTAATCCCCGTCAAAGAAACGGCACTTTATTATGCGTTACGCATTTAAGGTGCCGTTTTTTTTATTGTATACCGCCCTACGTGATGGATATGTTTCACACAGATTTGTGACATCAGCGATGCTTATTAAACAATCACGCCTTAAATGTTTTGGTTTTTTTATTAGTTGCTATACTGAGAAGCTCACTTACAACTGAAAAGGAGTTGATTATGTTAAGTAATAGAGCTGCAAGAAGGTTGTTGGGCATGCCGTATAAGTTAAGCAATTCTAAACGTAGAGTGACTATTTCTCTTTTGAATCTCAACGCCGATACTGATAAACATCAAATACCTGAACATCTGAACCATTCGTCTTTTATTTCCAAAAAACGAGACGCTTCTTCAGGAAAAATCAGTTATCACTCTGGAAATGCTTTTTATCCGAATCATCTGAATAAAAATCAATAAAATATTAAGCTGATAGATATCATAGAATAAACCGCCTACAGCGAGGCGGTTTTGGTATTTTTATGGCTGTCCACAATCGATTATTTACGACGCCATGTTGTGCCCTGTGGGCCGTCTTCCAATTCAATACCCATTGCATTAAGCTGGTCACGAGCAGAATCGGCCAAAGCCCAATCTCTGTTTTTACGAGCATCATTACGCTGTTTAATCAGTGCCTCGATTTGGGCAACGTCACCATCGTCATCAACACCACCTTGCAGGAACTGTTCAGGCTCTTGCTCCAGCAGCCCCAGAACTCCCGCCAGCTTACGCAGCTCAGCTGCCAGCCCGTTTGCCGCAGCCATATCGTCAGCTTTCAGGCGATTAATTTCACGAGCGATATCAAACAGTACGGAATAAGCTTCTGGGGTATTGAAGTCATCATTCATGGCTTCAACAAAACGGGCCTCAAAGGATTCACCGCCAACAGGCTGAGCGGATTTATCCGTACCACGCAAAGATGTATACAGGCGCTCAAGCGCAGTACGAGCCTGTTTCAGGTTCTCTTCTGTATAATTTAACTGGCTGCGATAGTGACCTGACATCAGGAAATAACGCACTGTCTCAGCATCGTAATATGCCAGCACATCACGGATGGTAAAGAAATTGTTGAGAGATTTCGACATCTTCTCTTTATCCACCATTACCATACCGGAATGCATCCAGTAATTCACATAAGGGCCATCGTGAGCACAGGTAGATTGTGCAATTTCATTTTCATGATGCGGGAACATTAAATCTGAACCACCACCATGAATATCAAAATGGTGTCCCAGCTGTTTAGCGTTCATAGCGGAACATTCAATATGCCAGCCCGGACGCCCTGCTCCCCACGGAGATTCCCAGCTTGGCTCACCCGGCTTGGACATTTTCCACAACACGAAATCCATTGGATTACGTTTAACATCCGCAATTTCAACACGAGCACCGGCCTGTAACTGCTCCAGATCCTGACGGGAAAGCAGGCCGTAATTAGGATTACTATCGATAGAGAACATCACGTCACCATTATCAGCAACGTATGCGTGCCCGCGTTTGATCAGCAGTTCAGTAAGCTCAATAATTTCAGGGATATGCTGCATCGCACGTGGCTCTGAATCCGGACGCATAATATTCAGCGCATCAAAGTCGCTGTGCATCTCATTCACCATACGGGTAGTCAAGGCATCACAGCTTTCATTATTTTCAATCGCGCGCTTGATGATTTTATCATCTATATCAGTAATATTACGGACATAAGTTAAATCGTAACCTGAATAACGCAGGTAACGGGCAATAACGTCAAATGCGATAAATGTTCTGCCGTGACCAATGTGACACAAATCATAAATGGTGATGCCACACACGTACATGCCCACTTTCCCTTCATGGATCGGCTTAAATTCTTCTTTTTGGCGACTGAGAGTATTGAAAATTTTTAGCATCAGTGGGTTTTCCGTAAAAATTGATGTACGTGTAATAAAAAACAAAAGCGGACAAATCCGCTGATTTTGGGCTTCCTTATCAGCTAGATAAATAAACTATAATAGAAAAGCCGGATTAGATATTTCACCCTGATACGCCGCACTTTGCAAGCATTGCGATCAGCTTTATTCTCACGGGATGGCTGAGTACTGACTCAAGATCACAGATATGGTATAAAAGCCGTTGTTCCGCACACTCTAGAATATTAGGGTCAGTCAAAAATATTATTAGGATTTCTATTATGGTGACTTTCCATACCAATTTCGGCGATATCGTGATTAATACTTTCGCTGAAAAAGCGCCTGTAACTGTTGAAAATTTTTTGAATTACTGCCGCGAAGGCTTCTACGATAACACTATTTTTCACCGTGTCATTAATGGCTTCATGATTCAGGGTGGTGGTTTTGAGCCTGGTATGAAGCAGAAAACGACTAAATCTCCTATCCAGAACGAAGCTAATAATGGTCTGCAAAACAGCCGTGGCACTCTGGCAATGGCTCGTACCAATGATCCACACTCTGCAACAGCTCAGTTCTTTATCAATGTTGTTGATAATGATTTCCTGAACTTCCGCTCAGAACGCCCTGACGGCTGGGGTTACTGCGTATTTGCTGAAGTTGTAGAAGGCATGGACGTCGTTGATAAGATTAAAGGTGTTTCAACTGGTCGCAGCGGTATGCATCAGGATGTACCACATGAAGATGTTATCGTTGAACGTGTTACTGTCAGCGAATAATTAGTCGTTACATGAGTACACTGTTTATTGCTGATTTGCATCTCAGTGAGCAGGAACCGGCAATTACTGCCGGTTTTCTACGTTTTTTACGTGAAGATGCAATCCATGCGGAAAGCCTGTATATCCTTGGTGATTTTTTTGATTACTGGATTGGTGACGATGATCCCAACCCTTTACATGCGGAAATCGCACAAGCACTTAATTCTCTGAAACAAAAAGGCGTTTCCTGTTATTTCATTCATGGTAACCGTGATTTTTTATTAAGTTCCCGGTTTGCCAAAGAGAGCGGGCTGATTCTTCTGCCACAGGAAAAAGTTCTGGAACTCTACGGTAAGCGCATTCTTATCCTGCACGGTGATACTCTTTGCACCGATGACACGGGTTATCAGCAATATCGTAAGCGGGTACACACTCCGTGGATCCAACGGCTGTTTTTACTTCTTCCTCTGTTTATCCGGCTGAAAATTGCAGCCAGAATGCGGGCAGGAAGCCAGTACGCCAATAGTCAGAAATCTGAATCGATCATGGATGTCAATCAACAGACTGTCATTGAACATTTTAATAAATATCAAGTGGACTGGATGATCCACGGGCATACGCATCGCCCGGATATCCATGATATCCCCATCGGCGATAAAATCTTACATCGTGGTGTATTGGGTGCCTGGCATCATCAAGGGTCAATGTTCAAAGTGACAGAAACATCTATTGAACTGGTATCTTTTCCTTTTTGAAGATAGTGAGTTTTTTTCTGTAAAAATAAAAAAATCAACCAACGCAAACGTTTTCCTTCTGCAATTCGCATGATATTATCCACCACCTTATCCATAATGGATTTCAAGACAACATTATTTTGAACTTTGTTCTGGTGGACATCCAATACAGGAGCATCTGATTTATGACGGCAAGCCCTGATCCCGCACAAACTATCTCCACAGCAGCAACAACCGAAATACAGCATCATGCCAAAATTGCCATTGTCATGGGTTCAAAAAGTGATTGGGCAACAATGCAACACGCAGCTGATATTCTGGCTTCCCTTGATCTTCCTTTTCATGTCGAAATTGTTTCAGCTCACCGAACACCCGATAAACTTTTTCATTTTGCTGAACAAGCGAAAGCAAATGGCTTTGAGGTGATTATTGCTGGTGCGGGCGGTGCTGCGCACCTGCCGGGGATGCTGGCGGCTAAAACATTAGTTCCTGTATTTGGTGTTCCGGTACAAAGTGCAGCCCTGAGTGGTGTGGATAGTCTTTATTCTATCGTCCAGATGCCCAAAGGGATCCCTGTGGGTACATTGGCTATCGGTAAAGCAGGCGCAGCAAATGCAGCCTTGCTCGCAGCTCAGGTCCTGGCATTACATGATGAGACTCTGTTTCAGCGACTGGAAAACTGGCGTCAGACTCAAACTCAGGATGTTCTGGAAAATCCAGATCCCCGGGAGGATGCATGAAGCCTGTTTGTGTATTGGGTAATGGCCAATTAGGCAGGATGTTACGTCAGGCAGGCGAACCATTAGGAATAGCCGTCTATCCGATTGGGCTGGATGCTGAACCAGAATCTGTTCCCTATCAAAGCAGCATTATTACAGCTGAAATTGAACGCTGGCCTGAAACGGCTTTAACACGCGAGCTTTCCCATCATAAGGCATTTATTAATCGTGATATTTTCCCGTTACTTGCTGATCGCTTGCCACAGAAACAGCTTTTAAACACACTTGGTCTGGCAACAGCACCGTGGAAGCTATTATCTGATCCTAGCCAATGGCCGCAAATTTTCAGTGAACTGGGTGATTTCACCATCGTTAAACGTCGGGTCGGTGGTTATGACGGTCGTGGTCAATGGCGTATCCGGCCGGGTAAAGAAACGGATTTACCCACTGAAATTTATGGTGAATGCATTGTAGAACAAGGGATCCCTTTCTCAGGGGAGGTTTCTCTAGTGGGAGCTCGTAATGCCGATGGAGAATCAGTGTTCTATCCGCTGACCCATAATCTTCATCAGGAAGGGATTCTACGTACAAGTGTTGCTTTTACTAATGCCAATCGTCAGTTACAACAGCAAGCAGAACAAATGTTGTCCGGCATTATGGAGCATCTGAATTACATTGGTGTTATGGCGATGGAGTGTTTTATTGTCGGTGGTGAATTGCTTATCAATGAACTGGCACCACGGGTACATAACAGTGGCCATTGGACACAAAATGGCGCTTCTATTAGTCAGTTTGAGCTTCACCTACGGGCAATTCTGAATTTACCTATGCCTCAACCGGAAGTTCTGTCCCCTTCTGTGATGGTCAATCTGATTGGCACCGAAATAAACCCAGAATGGCTCAGTTTACCGCTGGTTCATTTACACTGGTATGGCAAGGAAGTTCGTCCGGGGCGTAAAGTGGGTCATCTGAATCTGGTTCACCCGGAACAAGATGCATTAAAAACAACATTACAGAGCCTGATAGCATTATTGCCAGCAGAGTACCAAAATGGTTTGGAATGGGTACAAAGTAAATTAAGCTGATCCATTTTTTATATTTCGCCACAATGGAATAATAAAGATAGCAGGAAGTAGTAAATTACTTATGATCACGACTACTTCCTGTATTTTATTTTTTCTTACCAACGATAATTTTCTTATCAAACATTATTCCTGGATAATGTTCTGGACAGAGTATCCACTATTGTCCTTGTTGTTTGGTCTACTTCATAATTAAGGAAGTCGCCTACTTTAACCTTATTAAGATTCGTTATCCTTAAGGTTTCTGGGATAAGATTTAAAGTAATGGTTTTATTTTTCTCATCAATATGATTGACAGTTAAACTACATCCATGTAGCCCGATAAAACCTTTCAGGAAAAAATATTTAATATTATCCTGAGGAATCCGGATAACCAGCCGGTAAGTTTCGCCTATCGCAGTAAACTCAACCACCTCGGCTATACCCTCTATATGCCCATAAAGACTATGACCGCCATTCTCTTTATTCATCTGATGTGAACGTTCTATATTGACCTGATCACCAATAGAAAGAAATTTTAGTGTTGTGGTATCAGCGGTAAAATCAGAAATATCAAAAAAGACTTTATCTTCATTGAATTGGGTCACTGTCAGGCAAGTGCCATCAATCGCTACGCTAGCACCAATGGCAACATCATCAAAAAGACGGTTATTGTTGCTAACTGTTATTGTACTGAAACCATTATTCTTATTGAGTGATAATACCTTCTCTTTACCCTGAACAATTCCTGTATACATGACGTTCACTCCAGAAGTTAATTCATTAATTTTTAAAAAATATACATTAAACACGTATGGTTACATTTACTACGTTGTCACATCATGATTTTTTATATAAATCAAAGAGGAATTTAATATAGCATAATAAGTATAAAAATCCTAAAGTTGGTGCTTTTATAGCACATCCATAGTTATCCAATATAATTAAACTTCAAGAGTAAACTTCCTTATAAAATATCAGGAACTCAATCGATTACAATATACATTCCCACAATAAAATAAGGCGTTAACATTAAAATAAACGCCTTATTATTTTCTAATTCGGTTTGCAAAATAACTCTCTCCACATGAAATAATGTTACTTCACTTTTATTATAAATAAGAAAATCAAAAAAATATCATTAACTTCCATGTAATTTTTCTTTTATAGCCTCAATCCGATGCCTATAATAACAAATTGCAGGAAAGTAAGAATACTCATAGGAAAAAGAAAAACGTGAAAATATACCAAGTAAAATACCGTCTTTTGAAAAAATAGGACTTCCTGAATCTCCCTTTCTTCCTGTAATATGTGTTCTCAGTTCATAACCATTTATTGCCTCTATTTTACTGAACTTTTCAATTAGTGTTGTCGTTGTCTGATAAATCGTATGTGGTAATATAATCCCATCATCCCCCATTAGTTGATATGCAATCCCCTCAAAGGGATATACCACTCCTGGACCTCCTTTTGAGCATGATTCAGGTAGTTTTGCTACCTCTGCGCCTTTTCCAATAGAAGTCATATCGGTATCTACCTTGAAAATAGCTATATCAACTGACGGCATAAACCTGACTAAACTTTTCCCCGAATAGAGGTGTGCACTCCGACCAAACATTTTGCTATATATTTTCCCATAGCTGACTTCCACATCTCTTTTTTTGGCATTTAACCAATTATCATCAAAACAATGAGCAGCAGTAAGTACCAAGTCACTCCCAATAATTACTCCGCCACATTCATATGAACCACGCTGGTGTATATTGTCAAAGGAAAATAAAAGCTTAACATATGATCCAACATATTTAGGATTCGGTGGATCATCAGCTATTGCGAATCCCTTTTCTGTTATTAAAATTCCCATACAAAAAATTGCAATGAATATATTAATCCAAATTTTCATTTTTTACTCCCTCATGAAGTTATAACATTTCAATACCTTATTATAATTAGAGATAGCTACAGAATGAAAATGCAGTCATCATTATTGAATTATAGCCGCTCATTCAATTTTCATGATTAATTAACCA
>NZ_CAWQMW010000013.1:0-82772 GCF_963895965.1 Xenorhabdus sp. PB30.3
AGTGCGGCCAGACGGTACACGGCCATTGGCGTTATTATTGGCATTGTTCGCGGCAGTCTGCGCTGCATTTGCCAGTGCCTTGGCGTCATTGACGTGCTTGTCTGTTTCGCCCTTGCTGTAGGCCCCGACATCGGCTGCGTTTAATGCAATATCGCCAGACAGCGGCTTACCGTTCACCTTACGGCCAGAGGGGACGCGGCCATTGGCGTTAGTGTTAGCGTTATTGGCGGCGGTCAGTGCGTCATTTGCCCGTGTATTGGTGTTGTCAAGTAATGTCTTCCTGAGAAGATTGACCGCCTTGGCGTTGGCGGCAAGGTTTTCTTCATCGCTGTCTATCTTTTCGCTTAACGTGATCCCCACGGTTTGGACAACCCGATGCGAGGTGTCAATCATGGCCTCTGTAACGGCCTTGGCATCCATCGGCACGTTAACGCGGCATAATTCCAGCTGATTGCCGGAGATGCCCTGAGAAACGTCTACAACGACGATATGCGCCGCTTTAATGGTGGAGGCTGAATCCACCTGATTGGTGACTTTGCCAAACTCAAAATTGGCTTCAAGGGCAATGATGCTGGTTTTACTGGCCGGCACCGGCACAATGACCTCTTTCACCTGTTGAATGGAAATCTGATTTTTCCCGACGTTGATGGACGCTGCGCCCTGCCCGTCTTGCTCTGAGGAGGAGGTGATCAGCACTGACAGGCCGGTGCCTGCTTTCGGCTGAAAACCGGTATAAATGCCTGCTCTTAAGATCCCCTTAAACTTCCGGTTTAAGGCGCTTGAAGTGTAGGGTTCCAAATATTGAATATCGGCTAACAGCGCTAGCGCATCCCTGTTACTGGACAGCACGGCCGCTTCGTTGATCACCTGAGACATTAGGCCACCTTCTGCTCAATAGTCATGAGTGCGGTAAATAATTTGCCCTTATGCAGCGTGTCTTGCTGGCAACACAATACGCCGAAGATATTGCCCTTATTATCCACCAGCGCCAGTGTGTTGAAGTCAAACGCGGTATCTTCAGGCAGATCGGATTCCGGGAGCGTGGCATTGATTGAGATGGTGCTGCCGGAGACGGTACAAATCAGTGAGCATTCCGCGAATTTCTTTAACAGATCTGTATTGGCGAAATCCAGTGGAATATCGGCAATGTCCCAGCCACCGGTCGGGTTGGCGGTGACAAGGGATGACATCCCAAACCAGCCTTTGGTTATCAGAAACTGGCCGTTCACCCCGATGGCGGATTCTGCCCGGCGACAGTAGTAATAATTCAGTAATTGACCTTTGTAGAGTTTTCCGTTTGATACGGAAGCGAGAGCATCTGCCATAAAACAACCTCATTCTGTGTATTTTATGGCAGTGTATGCGAACTACAATTTCGCTATAAACTCCTGTTGTGGGCTAGATGAAGACGATTTTCAGGATGTCATGAAATGAATGCAGACCATCATCCGGCAGCTGCACTTCCGTTGCCCCTAACGGGAATTCATAGCGATTCATTTTTCCGTCGGCATAACGCACCAGACAGCCTCGCTGTCCGGTGGTTTCAAGCATAATCCGACCGGCGTCTTCCCGAAGACGGGGATCACCCCTCAAGATCGGCGATGCAAGCACGTTTACATCCAGTGCCCACATATCCAGTGGCACTTCATCCATGTTCAGATACGTGGTGTGGGGTTTGAACTCGACAGGGGCCATGCGGGATGAAAGCTCTGCGCCGACTTGCATGTGATTCACGGTATCGCGTTTTTCCGGCAGCGCACTGACTCGGACTTGTTCCGTGGTCGATTCAACACGCAGCTGGTTGCCGCTATCATGCAGCTGAGCGGTATAGAACAGGCGGATTTCCGCCATATTCAGGCGGGTCAATGCTTTAAATTCGACGGGCGCGAGTCGGGATGAAAACGCTGAGCTGAAACGGACACGTTCAACGGTTTCCCGTTTTTCCGGCAGGGCACTGATGCGGACGCGTTCCGTGGTCTGTTCAAGGTGAACCGACGCCCGTTTATCCTGTAGCTGGGCGGTGTAAAAAAGGCGGATTTCCGTCATATTCAGGCGGGTCAATGCTTTAAATTCGACGGGCGCAAGATGCGCGGCCAGCCCTGTGCTAAAACGGATGCGTTCAACGGCCTCCTGCTTTTCCAATATTGCCCTGAGATGTACCTGTTCAGCCAGCTGATCCAGTCGTGTGATATCGCGCTTATCGGTCAGCTGAATATGCGCATCAAGCCGGATGTCAGCGCGTTGGCTTTTCAGCGTGTCGGCGTTGTCTGGTATCGCGCGGAGACTGACCTGCTCTGTTGTCCGCTTCAGTCGGACAGTATCGGCGTGTTTTTCTGCGATGGCGCTGATACGTACCTGTTCAGCCAACTGTTTCAGCCGCGTGATATCGCGGTTATCGGTCAGCTGAATATTCGCATCGAGCCGGATGTCAGTGCGTTGGCTGTTCAGTGTGTCGGCTTTTTCCGGTATCGCGCTAAGACTGACCTGCTCTGTTGTGCGTTTCAGCTGAAGCGCGTCGGCGTGCTCCTCTAAGGGAACGTCATACAGAATAAATTCCGGCATCACACAATAGGTGATTTTTTCTATCAGGGGGATTTTTTCAACCGGAATAGGTAAAAAGGCTTTTTTCGCCCATGACGGGAAGGAATAGCGTTTGATGCCCTCCCCTTTCAGGGATACCAAACATCCGTAATGGCCTTCCGTTGCGATCCAGATTTGATTATCCACCACGTTAAACCGGGTGTCCGTTTGCGTGCCAAAAGGCACCGGAATAATGGGCGGGGTGTGGTGTAAATCCAGCGCCCACGCATCAAGGGGCATTTCGTCAAAACGGTAAGTGTGCTGTTTCAGCGGCCGGAGAATGGCACGGATAACCTGATTGGGCAGCTGTAACTGGCGGGTCGCCCCTGATAAGGTATTTTCGACATCCTGAAGTGTAAACTGGGCATCGATGAAAAGACGGGCTTGTTTCAGGATCAGTAATTCGGCTTCTTCCGTGATGGTGAAGTAGAAAAAGAAGTGAAAGCCGTTATAGACGATTTCTAACGGTATCAAGGGGGCAATGACCTGATCAAACTGTTTTGTCAGCCTGCTGAACAGTTTGGCCTGTTCTTTGTAGCCGTATT
The DNA here is from genome assembly GCF_963895965.1 of Xenorhabdus sp. PB30.3. Lineage (NCBI taxonomy): Bacteria > Pseudomonadati > Pseudomonadota > Gammaproteobacteria > Enterobacterales > Morganellaceae > Xenorhabdus > Xenorhabdus sp. PB30.3. The sequence goes on from NZ_CAWQMW010000013.1 coordinate 3,126, forward strand.
TTTCATACAGCGTGTTCAGCGATAACTGGATGACACCGCGAGAGGTCAGAAAAAACTCGCCGTAGCGGGATTTCGCCGTTTCCACCAGCTCATGCGGCAGGAAGACGGTGCCGTAGGGAAAATGCGTCTGATCCACGGGGGCCCATAACGGCGACCATTTAGCGGGCAGGTTATTAAATTCCCGCCAGAAGGTGGAGGAAATCGGTCGCTCGGTGCCTTTAAAATGGATCTCATCCAGACGCTGAGAGAGCAACACCGGTTTACTCTTCTCGCGCGCTGTCCGGATAATAAAAAATTTGCCCAGCTCTGCGATACGCTTATCCAGATCTTCGGGGTGCATGGTAAAGATCGATTTCCGATTGGAAATACGTTCCAGCAAAGGTTCCACCGTGTCTTCCAAAACGGCTTGTAAGCTGTCTGTAAACTCACACCACAGGGTTGATTTCTGCTTTTCGGGGGTCAGCCTGTGTTTCAACCAATCTTTAATCATGTCCGGCCTTAATAAGAGATTTCGAACACTGAACGTTCAGTATCGAGATAGATAAAATCATTCAGCTGTTTGGCTTCTGTCATGCCGATCACCTCAATCCTGAATTCCGTCAGTATCCCCAGTGATTCAACACATGCCCACAGGTTATTTACCCGTATCTGCTCAAAATCACCGGCGCTGTTCGAGTCAAAACTCGCGGCATCCCGCCCGAACTGGTGATTGAGCCGATCACGGATTTGGGTTTTTGCCTCGGAGATAATGACGTTTTTAACCGCAATGCCCGTCAGTTTGACGGTAAAGGGCAATTCGTGCGAATCGACATAAACAAATTTTTTATTCAGCGCATTCGGAATGGATTCTAAAGCACCTAAAATTTCTTTTTTCAGGGCTTCTTGCGTGGATTGGGGTTTGTGGCCGCAAATGAAAATCGCGTTAATGTTATTCAGATCCTTGATGCCGGTGGATTTCTCCTGCTGTTGCTCACCCCAGACGTTAATCCAGGATGTCCCGACAATTTTGGACTTCAGATAAAATTTGTAGTCCCCGCCCCACACGACCTGATCATCGTAGGCGATATAGTATTGGGCGCGGTTTCGGATTTCTTCCGTTGTTTCACTCCCCGCGCCCCCCGTAATAGGTGTGGTGGTGATAATCTCTAGACTGTTGGTGTAAGGGGAAAACGCATTAGACGGGATCAGCTTTTGCCCTTCCACCAGCGTAATATCTCCGGCACTGCACCAGACGTGAATATCAATGATGCTGCCTTCCGGCGGTTTTTTGCCGATAGAGCCATCCCCGAACCGGATACCTAGCTGCTCGGTTGGTTTGTAAAACAGAACGTAGTTCTGACTGGTTTCATTGGCAAGACGGAATTGCGGGTTTTCCTCCCAGCGTTCTTCTACGCCCGCCACCGTGACGTAAACATCAACTTTGACGCATTCGGCGGTCAGATCCTTGGGCAGTGTCACGGACAGAAAGTCCTCTTCCAGCTGCACTATCTTGGTGACTTTCACGATCTCCATTTGCCTGATATTGACGTTTTTCACTGTTTCCCCGGCCGGAATATCCAGTGCCTCTACAATCATGTAAGGATATTGCTGATCAGATAAGTACGTGGAGAACGCCGGTAACTGAATACGCTGATCGGTCTTATTGCGCACCGACGCTAACCCGCTGCTGGGCAGGATCAGGCGGCCGACGTAGCCTTTATCTTCAGCGGCGGCCAGAATGGAGGAACGCTTGGTGGCGGTGGAAATAAATCCCTCGGCTAACGCCCGTTCTGCGAACGTCTGCGCGTAGTAAATCACCTGCGCCCCGAAAATCGCCATCATTTTCACAAACTGGCTGTTGGTGAACCGTGCCCACCAGCTGTTTTTCTGGAGCGCTTCGTTAAATTTGTCGAGTAAACCCTGCGTTGTCATTAATCCCCCTTTTGAAGTCCGATGGTGATGGTGCCGGTTTGTATCTGAAAAGTGATGCTGTACATATCGATAGCATCCTGAACCGGTGTACAGCGTATCCCTGACAGGCTGATATCAGGGACGTCAGTGCGTAATTTTGAAATCAAACGATTCTCAATGAAGACCGCCACCAGCTGATTGGTGGGTTCGTGTTTGAACTCGACTAAAGGATTGCCCCACTCCGGCAGGCCATAAATACTGCCAAGGGGGGTACGTAACCATTCCTCCAATCGGGCGGGCAAGGCTTCATTGATCCCTGATTTCAGGGTTAAGCCGCCGGCATCGATGCGGAGTAAGCAGTCAATCTCATTCATGTTTAATCATCCCTGTCTCTGAGCATTTCGGATAGTGCGTTGCTGGCGGCCCCCAGCGGAATATCACTTCGGGGGGCGGGCTGCGCGGAATGGGTGGTGGTATTGGGATCTTTCCCGTTGCTGTTGGCGTCTTGCTGAACGCTGATCAGTTTGTCGAGCGATGCCGCTATTTTTTGCAGCTGGGTCAGCATGGCTTTGTCGTCATTGCTGGATGATTTATCGCGGGTCACGGGCGTTTTGATGCCACTGGCCGCCAAATTCGTGACGGTCGGCAAACGACTGGGCAGGGTGATCCCTGCCGGTTGGCGAACCGTATTCGCCAGTGTGTTTGTCCGGTCAGGTGAATTTGTGCCGGTGGGCAGCAAGTTAGCCATATCCACCGGCTGGCGCAGGGTGTCGGTCATGCTGTCTATCATGCCGTGGATACCGCCATCAATCTGACCGGAGACAAAACCGGTGAGGGGGTTCAGTGCGCGGATTGTCCCCTGATCCAGTCCGGTCTGGTTTAACAGATCACCTAACAGGCCCCCACTGGAAAAGCCTTGTGTCAGGCTCTTTGCGGTGTCGGCTAAACTCGGTAAGGCAATGTCCGCCACGGTTTGTAAAAAACCGCCCGACGGCGGCTCAGTTGGTGCTGTCGGTGTTGGTGCCGTTGGCTTTGCCTGTGCTATCGCTACACGGTCTTGAGGGTTTGCCGGATCGGGGAGCGTTGTCTGGGGGAGCCGGCCATGAGTCCGACTGACCGGTTGACGCACCGTGTCGGTCACGCTGTCTATCATGCCGTGGACACCGCCATCAATCTGGCCGGAGACAAAACCGGTGAGGGGTGTCAGTGCTTGAGTTGTCCCCTGATCCAGCCCGGTCTGGCCTAACAGATCCGCTAGCAGGCCGCTGCTGGAAAATCCCTGCGTCAGGTTTTTGGCGGTATCGGCCATACTGGGCAGGACAATATCCGCCAGCGTTTGCCATGTCGATGAACCTGCGCCCGCGACAGGCGGTTTATCCGGTGCCTGTTCAGGTTCAGGCAGGACAGACACCGGTCGCGCCTGATTCACGGCACTGACAGGAACAACCGGTATCCCGCCGGGGCTGATTGGGTCAGCGGACGGCGTATCCGGGTACTTTTGGGTGTCGGCAGAGCCATTTTGGGGGGCTGTCTTGCCCGTTTTGGTTTCGGTATGTGGGTTTACCGGTACAGGCGGGCGGTTTTTATTTGCCCGTGCTATCTGGTCGGCGGGCAGCATGGCCGCGCGTAAGCCGACCGGCAGATTATCCGCCTGCATATTCGCGGGGAGAGTGAGTCCGGCATCGGGTCGGTTCTGGCGGATACCGGTCACATTACCGGCCAGGACACGGGTGAGCTTTTCATCGGCCATTTGGCGGGCGTTTTTGATATTGCTCCAAATCCCCGTCTTATTCTCTTCGGGGGTGGCCGCAGCGGGTTGCGTGACCGGTGTAATGTTTTTTTGCGCTTTTGCTGTGGCGCTGAGCTGTTCCGGTGCGCTGAACTGATCGGCGGCGCTCAGGGCGTTCAGTCCCTTTTCTGCCCGTGATTTATTCACATGGGCCAGTGTTTCGGGGCTGAACTGCCCGATCCATGACTGGGCGGAGTCGCTCCGGGTGCCGATGGCATTCCGGATAAAATCATCAGTGACTTGGGGGTTTCCCCCTTCAATGGTCGAAATGGCCCTGATCATTTTTGTCATGATGTCAGGGTTGGACAAATCTAATTGTTGATCGGCGTTCACCCCCAGCGCTTTGGATAAATTCGCAATATAGCCTTCGGTGTGGTTTTCGTTTTTCGGCGCGTATTTTGTGATGATAGATTCAACGGTATTGAGCTTCTGATAACCCACCGCTTTTGAGGTGCCGTTCGCGTATGACGTAATTTGGTTAGCCAGTGCCCGCATCCCTTCTTCAGGGGTATCGAATTTCGCAAAGCGTTGTTCGCCTTTGGCGTTGGCATCCTCAAGACGGGCACCCTTTTGCCCGACATACACCAGATTGCCGAAGTTATTATTGCGAAAGTTGCGGTTCTGGGCGTTTTTCCCGCCAATATTCAGGCCATCACTGAACTGATTTTGCGCTGGGGTGGTCGGTGAAAACACATTGACGGGCACGCTTTTGCCATCGTGCCCCATCTCCGTACCCAATGGGGGCATTTGATTAGTTAATTTGTTGACCGCCTGCGTGGTCTGGTCTGCGCCTTCCGTGACGGCCTGCACCAGCGCGGCATTTTCTGCCTGACTCTGCCTGACTTGCTGTATCTCGTTTTCTTTCTTCGGGTCGTCTTTGTCGTCGCCAAATGAGAAAAAATCAAGGACGGCTGTCACTTTTTTATCGATGGCCGTGACACCGTTGTCAATGGTCTTGGCGATATCACCGGTATCAAAGGTCAGCGCCTCAGAAACACTGTCCATCCCCAGCCATTGCGCCCCGTCAGCCAATAATCCGGCGCCGCCGGAGACTAACCCGCCCAGATCAGCCACATTAGCTAAGGCATATTCGGTTTGCTGGCGCGTGGACACGTCCTGATCGTCTGCCAGACCAAACGTCTCACGCTGGGCGTCCGTATCGGTAAAACCATCATACGCATCCCAGCCGACACCGATGGCTGTCCCCACCAGCGGCACGGCTTTAAGGGCAGTTTTGCCTGCCATTTTTCCTGCGGCGATGGCCGCGCCTTTTCCGGTGCCGGATTTAGCCACTTTGGTTGCCCCGCTTTCCGTGGCTTTTTCTGCCCCTTTTGTGGCGGTTGTTTGTGTGGCTTTTTCAGCGGCTTTGCCTTCTGCCTGTCCGAGGATCGCTTCGCCTGCGGTGATAGCGCCCGCTGTCCCGGCAACGGCGGCCGTGGTTTTTGCGGCTCCTCTGCCGAGGTTTTTCAGCCCTTTTTTGTTTTTTGCTTTGGTTTTTTTGGGTTTCTTTTTGTCGTGTCCGGTGACGTCAATATCTATGCCGTTGCCCTCAGCCCCGCCCGCGCCGGATTTAGAAAACAGGGATTTGAGCTTACCCAGTGCCAGCGCAGACAGAATCGCCGCGCCCAGTTTCCGGCCGATTTTCTTCCCGATGGCTTTAACCGCCAGCGCACTGAAAATCGTCCCCAGAATCCCGTCCCCGTTTTTCGCCTTCCCCTTATCAACGAGATCTTCCAGCAGACTAATGACTTTTTCATCATTCGTCCGGGCTAGCTGGGTTTGTGCCTGAATCGCTTTGGTCTGGTCGTTTTGGTGTTGGGTCGCAAAGGCTTGGGCGGATTGGGTTTGTTTCCCTCCCCCCATTGTCGGCGCAGGCAGGGTCGGACGGGAAACGGCCGCCTGCTGGGTGGCCGGTTGCTTTTTTTTGCGTTTCCCATTCACCCAGTCATGCAGCGAAACCACGTTATTGGCAGCGTTTTTCGTGAGGGTGGCAGCTTCTTTTCCGGCTTTCCAGAACGAGCCACCCGCCGAGCCGACCACATCTAGGGTGCTCCCCGCTTTTGTGTCCGCTAATGCCTTACCTGAATGCCCAATGAGGCCGCCGAGCTTGCGCAGAAAACCGGCCTGCATTTTGGCTGTGTCCTGAGTTTCCTGTTGGTGGGCTTTGAGGGATTCGCTTTTCTCTTTGGATGCAAAGCGCCCCGATGCGGTACGGGGTTGGGCCGGGTTATGCCCGTTATGGGGTTCGCGCGCGGTGGCGGGCGCGGTTTCATGCCCGGCTTTGATATTTTTGGCCGCGATTGACGCCCGTGTTTTTTGATCGCTATTTAACGCCTGTTTGTTTGCCAGATAGGATTTCAATGACACGACGTTCGGGATCGTCTCTTTTTCCCGGTTTTTTATCTGCGCATCGCTGACAGGATGAATGTCGTTAAGGGGATTAACGTGGGGGGCCCGTTTTAAGGTTTTTGCGGTTTGGTTTTCATTTGGAATAGAAACAGTGCGTGTTTTTATTCTATTTTTATTCTGTTTTTGTTCTGTTTGGGTGCTGAGGGATGTCTGTTTAGCACCGTTTTCCGTTTCAGGTGTATTTGGAATAGAAACAGTGCGTGTTTTTATTCTGTTTTTATTCTGTTTTTGTTCTGTTTGGGTGCTGAAGGATGTCTGTTTAGCACCGTTTTCCGTTTCAGGTGTATTTGGAATAGAAACAGTGTGTATTTTTATTCTGTTTTTATGCTGTTTTTGTTCTGTTTGGGTGCTGAGGGATGTTTGTTTAGCACCGTTTTCCGTTTCAGGTGTATTTGGAATAGAAACAGTGTGTGTTTTTATTCCGTTTTTATGCTGAATGCTGTCAATTGAAGGAGGGTTTTTCGGCGATGCTTTTTCCGCCTCAATGAGTTTTAAACCCAGCGCATTAGGCTGGGTTGCGGTTGAGACACGGCGAGTGGGCCGGCTGATCATTAAGCCATTGTTATCCGCATTGACCGGTCTGTTTTGCTTGAACAGAGTGCGAATATCCGTCCGTATCGCCGCCAGTGCGGATAATTCGGCATCACTGGCTTTTTCAATCGCATTAATGATGCGTTCCTGTTCTTGGAGATCTAATGCTGTGTTGACCATCTCTCTATTACCATCACGTATTTTTCTTGAACTTTTCTTCTAAGGCTTCGTTCATTTTGAAGGCGCGCCACTCCGGTAGCCGGTCGATATCGCCAATGGGTTGATTCCCGTAGAGCGCCAGATTAGTGGTTAAGATCAGCCATCCATTCAGATCTAAAGTCTGGAAAGAAGTGGTGATTCCGAAAGGGCGTGTACAGTTGCGTATAGTTGGCCGTACCCTCCTTACCGGACTCAGGGCAACGGTGTTGGGGTAACAGTAAGTGAGCCGTGCCTTTTTCTATTTTCATCGCTAACCCGTGCGCAAGACGGCGGTTCATCAGTTCAATACGGGCCACCAGCGGTGCAAATTCTGTGTCCAGTGCCATCTGCGTTATCAGGTCGTAACGGCTGTTGGCCGCAACCATGAAATCGTCCGGCTGGGTGGGTAAATGGGCTTGGTGGGCCAGTTCCATCATCCTGAGATTCATCCGTTCATGGTTATACGCCGGATCGGAAGGAGCAGGCAGGCTATGACGGGCGTTTTCCAGATGTTCCATTGCGCGACCATCTAAGGGCTTTAATACCCAGTCATGGGATTGGCCTTTGACGGGAATTGCGACGGTTTCAAAGGCTTCCACGGTCAGGACTCCGGCGCTGATATCCAGTGCTCTGGCATCGTAGTCGTAATAGTGCTCTTTATGGCAATGAGCGCACTCATAGGACACGGTAAGAGTCGTGTCGATGCGGGAATTACAGAAAATCCACCATAAGGCCGTGCGGCGGTCTTGGGCTGTCCAGTAAGCGGCATCCTGTTGGTTTTCTCCGTGCTGCATGTCGTTCAGATAGCGCGTAGTCAGGGCCTCTTCCTGTTCCGGATCAGCGCCGCTGTAGGCCATTGCATCGGACACCTCCGGCATCCGGAAGCGAATTTCAACACTGGGATTTGAGGGAAGGGGAAAATCAGGAATTTGCATACATAACCCATTTAAAATTTAATAATATTGCTGTTGGGGGTGTGAGCACTGACCGCGCTCAATCCGGCATCACGTAAAGCGCCCCCCGCCATTGACACCACCGAGGATTCAATGGAGGAAATTTTGATGAAAGTCAGCGGATAAGAGAGAAATTCAGTCACCTGATCACGGGAACGGGTGGTTTCGCCACGAGAGATGGGAAACACGTCAAATTCACTGTCTAACTCAAGGCCGCCGTTTTGCAGGACACGATAGAGCCGTATCCCGATTGAATATGCCGGAGGCAGGTTAACGGTGCCGTCATTATTGGTGACACGGTTGGCCCGCTCATCAAACCAGCGCGCAATGGCCCCTTCATCAGAGTCCCGCACGGTAATGGTGATAGAACCTGCTGCCCGATGGGTGGGCTTATTGAATACCACCGCGCCAATCTGCTTGGCTTCCGTTTCGATGGTGACAGAATCGTAAGTGATGTCTTTGGCGAACATGTCTAAGCCATTGAGTCCGTCCGCCTCAATCGCCCATTGCCAGCCCTGTGCATAACGAATACGCAGGGCCGAATGCACCACCGATTTGGCGTTGCTCAGTTCCGCATTGAGGCCACCTGTGCCCCCCGTGCGCCCTGAGATCATCGAGGTGGAACGCTCTAATACCTTGCTGATAAACTGGTTGCCCGCCGCTTTACCAAAACTGGACAGGCTGTTATAACCAAGCGACTTGCCTGCGCCGCTGAAGATCCCCATTGATGTCTCCTTACGGCATTAAAGTGGCACCGGTGATAATGGCGCGGTTCGCGGCCATTTTATCTTCCAGATCGATTTTACGCTGGTACAGGGTGGCTTCATCGGGCAGGTGACTGATATCCAGTTTGCCTGACGCCGAGACACGTCGCTTCCGTTCTGTGTTCTGAATATCGATCAGGCATTCAAGGTAGTTTTCCAGTACCCCACACAGGCTGGGGGGGATCACGCCGTTATCTAAATCGGTATCGCGCAGATTGGCGAGATACACCAGCGTAAAGGGGTAGCGCTCATTGCCCATCAGATCCAGCTGGAGGACGTCCGCATACGGTTCAGCGAAAACAAGCGAACTCCGTTGATCAATGACATGCACCAGCTCAAGATAATCATCGGGATAGGGCAGGGAAACCCCTGCCGCTTTCTCTATACGCACCCGTTTAATGAAGCCTGCGCGATCCTGATATTCTGTCAGCGCCTTAACCAACATGCTTTTTAACGTGTCTTCCTCCACCACCAGCAGCGGCCTGAATCGCGTTTTTACCGTGTCTAAGAGCTGCATCGGTGTCATGGATTATTCCTGCCAGTTGTACACGGCCCGCATCGAAGGACGTACCACCGCCGTGACATCTTCCGAGGCCAAATCCACCGCGTCGCAGTACAGTTTCACCATTTCGTAGGAACGGATAGGATTACCCCATTCGCCGTCTTTCGATTCACTGGCAAGGTAAATATCAATATCGATATATGCTTTTTCCAATACCCATTCTTTGACGGCCGCTAATACCACGCCTTCAATGGTTTCCGCACACTGAAACTGGAATTCGCCCTGATTCCGGAATACCCCGTGCTGATTGATTTTCACACCAGAGGGCGCATAGTCTTCCACATCTTCGCGGGTAAATTCGCCCAGCTGCGTGGTACGGATAAGAATGGATAAATGCTCATAGCCTTTAATCACCATCCAATAATCCGCACCGATCAGCCGTTCACCGGCGGCCTTGGATTGGTTAAAGCGTTTTTTTAAAAACGCCTTATTTGCTTTACTGTTACTGAAACCAGCCATTAATTAACTCCATTAAATAAAGAGGTAAGGAATTTCAGATCGGTTTTGCACCTGCATACCGGACAGGGAAAGTGTCACCGTGTTATGGGTGTAGTAACCTTCCGCTGTTCTGGGCGCATCCAGTTCGAAACTCACTTCCTGAATGACCACATCCGTGAGTTTTAACCGGCGGCCGATATCGATCACGACCGGCTCTGGCCGTCTTCCGCCGGGCATAACTTCCCCTAATTCCGGTGAGGCCATTTGCAATAACGTCATGATGGCGGACTGGACTTCAACCTGCGCATCCTGCTTTGCCATAAAATGCAAGGGCAGGGTGATTTGCGGGGGTTTTTGCCCCTGCCACACCATCAAGGAGTTAATGCGGGTCACGGATGTACTGTCTGTCGCCGCCTGTACACCATTGGCGAGGGTGGATATCCCCGCCACCGAGCCAATGGAATCATTTTCAAAAGGCGATTCCCACAGCGACTGGAGCGTCGCTGTCGCTCCATCCCCGATATAGCCCACCACCATTGACTCCGTGTTCGTGATATAGGCTTTCAGAAACGGGCTGATCCCATCCGGCATGACTGCACCACAAATCATGAAATTCCCCTTATGCCACCAGCTTAATGGCTGGTGGTTTTTTGATTACAATCCGCGTTTTTTCCGTATCAGATTGGATTTTTTGCGGGCTTTCTTGGCCGACGCCGTTTGCGCTTTCATCCGGGCTTTTTTCAGCGCGCTTTTCTGCGCGGCACTCAGCCGACGCGGACGGGGTTGCTTGCGGATCAGCTTCACGACGCCATCGCGGACGACTTTGATGCTGGCTTCCATCATCGCGCCGTCATCGCCGCCTGTGACCGCGAATTCAGCAATAATGTCGTCTTCATCGTCGGGGGAAACGTCAATTGCCGACAGCACCGCATCAGCGGCATCATCATCGGCATTGTCGATCATGGCCGTGACATCGCTCTGATCGGCCCCCATTGACACCGCCGCATCAGCCATAAAGCCGAGCCACATGTTGTAATCATCGATTTGCTCATCGGTCAGCAGGTCGTCGCTGTCCTGAAGCAGGTCGGCCAGTCCCAACGCAAATTCGTCAAACGCATCAAACGTGCCTTCGCCGTTTTGCACCCAGTCAATGACCGCAGCAGCGGCAATCCCGCGTGAATCCTGTTCGGCCTTTTTGTACACGGCTTCCAGCAGCATATCTTCCGACGCGTTTTTACCGTCACCGGGTTGTTTATCCACGGGTTGCGCCTGATTGGATTCCATCATCGCCACCTGCCCGGCGGGGGTAGCGAACGCCCGTAAACGGGAACTCAGCAGCCCCCCGCGTGTGAACAGACCTTTACTCATTTTTGTTTCCCTCCTTGCATTACGGGATTAACACCGGTTCAGCCACGATACGGCGTGAGACACCGGTTGGACAGGCGGAATACTGGATATGCCACATATCAAACTCATTCTGTGTCACCTTCACGACATAAGGCGCTGTACCGTCTGCCGCGTTACGGGGAGAAACCAACGCCCCCGACGCAACAAAACGGTCGAGTAACTTCGGAATTTCCCTTTCCAGACCACGGCGGGTCACACCATCCGGCTCATGTTTCAACGCATTGCCGATGTCATACACAAGGCGGGCAATCGCGTTGAACGTACTGTTGACATGCTGGAAGCGGAGATAGTTTTTCTTGGCATACGTGGTGAGGGCGTCATCAATCATGACGGAGCCATCGGAGGCAAAGCCCACGGTGTTGATCCCGTTAGCGGCATAGTCTTCGAGGTTAATTTCAGCAGCGGCAGGCAGCGGTTTAATGTTTTGGCGCAGTAAGACGCCGCGTGACTGTCCGGCAGGGGAGAGATGATAACCGCCGACATCAGACACCATCGCCACGCCTTTAGCCTTCGCGGTAAACGCATCTCCCGACAGGCCACATACCACCTGTGCCCCTGAGAAGGGATCACGGCTCTGATAAGGGAAATGATAGCGACAAACATGGGCGTAACTGCCAAACCCTTGTGCCTTCGCGGTTTCAATCGCTTTGGTCTGATTATCCATTGGGGGTAAGTCACAGAACATATCGACACGGACATCATTCGCTAATTCTGCCAGTTCAGACAACGTGGCGGGGTTGTAACACCCTAATGACAGGATCGCGGTATAATTCACCTTTGATGCAGCCAGTGCGCGAATAGCAGGCGCATAATCTGCACTGATAAGGTTGCGAATATCACCGTCTGAGCCGCCCTCAAATTCTTTGTCTTCAAACCCGTGATAAGTGCCTGTGACCAGCCAATGGTTGGGACGACTCCCCATGATGGCGCGTAAACGATGCGTGTTGTTTTCTAATGCCACAGGCAGGTAAGCGGGCTGCCCCATGTCATCACGGGCTTCCCGCTTAAATGACACCTGAATAGTATCCAGTGTTTTTTTCCGGCCTAAATCATCGACTTCTTTGAGAATGAGGGTATACATCCCTTTGCTGTCTGGATTGGGGATCAGCGATAAGGTGCGGTTTTTAGAGGCATCACCATCATCTACATAGATCTGGAATAAAGTCGATTCATCATTCATATTGATTTCTTCACCAAAATCAATATCGGTAGCGATAATCGATGGCATTCCAAGGCCGGGGCTACTCTTGTCAGACGAAACGACTTTCATGACGGGAATTTTCATGCCGCTTGGCGCAATACGCACGACATAGCCATTTCCCCCGTTTAACGCCTGATAGACATGGCGATACGGCTCAAAATGCTCGCTTGAATGAGGATGGATCGGCTCGCCTAATACTTTTTGCAGGGTGTCTGGTGTGACGTGTAATACGGTGTTGGGTTTACCGCGTTTTGCCACCACCACACCGGCAAAGACGGAGGAGCCGCCGGTGGCATGGGTAAACGTGGCGTCCGCATTGGGCGGCATAATGGCGACACCGGGTGCCTGACCAATTGCGAAAGGAATTTTATTCATGTTTGATCCCTTACTGGTGCCATTGCTGGCACCGTCATTAATAAAACTTACTCAGTGGTTTTTTTGTGATTGCTTTTTTTGCCGGTATCGACGTCGGTAGACGCAGCGTTTGCTTTGTCTTCGCGCGGGCCGTCAGCTATGAGCTTGCCGGTAAGCATGTCGATAGCACCGATTTTGGTGTTGGTCAGCGTGAGTTTGGTGAAATACTTTTCGCCATTGCGCGGGTGGATCTCATTAATCGCGGAACCCCATAAGGTAGTACGGTTGATGAGTGCGGTGGTCGTTGGATGCACGAACGGGATCGCAGGCACGGCATCCCCGGCCACTAAACCGGCATCGCCGATATTATCCCCACGGCCATAGAAGAAAATGTCGTTGGCCGAGAACTGGCAACCTTCGTCAGACAGTTGTTCACACACCGTTTCAGGGACTTCAAAAATACGGTAGATGCCGAACAACGTGCCGATGAACTGAATGCGCGGGGACTGAACATAACCTTCAGCGGGTTTAAAGTAGGTTTCCGGCATGGATTTAATGAAGTTAGCCGCTGCACCCCCCGCAAAACCACCACGGATACCGGTTTTTTTGGTGCGGTTGGTCATTTTGGTGGATTCGTGCGTAATGGCTGATTTCAGTAACGCAACGTAGGAGTCCCATTGCTGGGTTGTTGGCAGGGCAATATCAAATTCGCTGCCGTGGATCGTATGAAAGACAATTTTGCGCAGGCGCATCATGTCAATTTCATGGGATAACCAGCTGCGCACGGTAGAGAATTGCATAGAAGCTAAGTCCAGACCAAACTCACGACGCGCATCCATCAGGGATTGAATGGTGTGCTCCGCTGCCAGTACGTACTGAGACGGGACAACTTCCCATTTACGCATACCGTGGTTCACCAGGGGGATCAGGTCGGCTTTTTTCTCAATATCAATTTCAAGCGCGACGGCTAATTCGGTGCCTTTGGCCGGAACCGCCTCCCCGTTAAACTCCACCGTGATTTCGCCTTTGGCATAATCAATCGTGCCGGTGACGGAATACGTGACGCCGGCATGATCCTGACCGTCAAAATAGACCTTGCCGGATTTGTTATCACGATCAGAGCGTTTACGGTTGACCATCAGCACCGTGCGACCGGCACGGATAGGCATTTCCTGACCTTCCTGAGAATCCGCCAGCTTAAATTTAAAGGATTTTTTCGCGCCGTCCGGTTGCTGGTCATCCGGGAAAATGTAGGTACGGCTCATTTGTGAGTACACACCGGCCGACTGCATATTCAGTTCATCACCGATATCATAAGAGCCGAATTTCGAGCCTGCGACGTTGAAGACCTCGTACACGTTGGATTCGTCACGTTCACACGGCACGAACGTACAGGCATCACCCGTGGCTGCGCCTAACGCCGTTGGCAGGATCAGGGCGGCAAACAGCGCCTGACGCATCACACCGTCGCTGGTGGACATATCCGATTTGACACTTTCGAACATCGCCGCACCGACACCTTCGTGTTTTTCCGCTGCCGCTTCCAGAATCAGGCGTTCACACGCATGATGGGCGTTAGCCAGAATTTCCGACGAAGGGTAATGCCCGTTGCGATCACTGTATTCCGCCAGACTATCCGCCCACGCGCTGGCAACTTGGCCGACATATTCCGGGTTTACACCTTCAAACATCGGAACGGTTTTCGCGGACTCTAAGATACTGGCGTAACGCTCTTGCGGATCGTCAATAAACGCCCCGTCCCTGAACTGTGCATGAGCTGCAAACGAAAGGACTTGTGCAGCGCGCTCATTAACGTCTTTCTGACGTTCTTTGAATTCTTTAATATTATTACTCACCGTAATTTCCCTTTTCAGAGTGCGAAGATACGGGAGTTAGCTTTTCGACGGGCTTAGAATAAGTTAACTACAATATGCCCCCCTAATTCTGACGCGGTGTTTTTGATATTTTTTCCAAAAAAAATCATTTAGAATCTGCGTAATTACGCCAGTTTATTAATTAATAAATAAGGAAATTATGAGTTATCGCGCTTACCTGACCTATGAAAACGGTCGCCAGAGTCATGTGTGCTTTACCCGTGACAGAAAAGCGATCCACCAGCATATAGAAGCCTTGCTAACCGATGCGGATTTGCGCGAAACGGCCAAAGAGATGGTGCTGGAATACAATCACGCGCCGTTATTCCTGTGTCATATGGGTGAGGTGAACGAAAAAACGATAACCCTGATCCCGTGGCCGAAAGTGGGCAAGAAACGCACCCTGAAAACGCCGAAAATCGCGTCACTGTCGATGCCTGTCCAGATGTATGAGTTCTTACAGTCCGTTGGGGATGGGAGTGCCAGCAAGGGCATTCAGGCGATGTGTCTCGAAAAAATGGGGGACAACGCCCCGATGGAGGCCATGTTTTACGATTGGCGCAATAGTTCATTGTAGGCAAACAAGCGATAATTTCGCATTTAAAAAAAGAATACTCCATGTAAACAAAAATGTTGACAGTGTAAGCAAAAATGCTTACTATGTTTGCATGTTCAACAGAATGGAGGAAAGGTGAAGCAAAGCGAGTTTAGACGATGGTTAGAAGCGCATGGTGTTGGTGTTTCAAATGGTACAAATCATCTGAAACTAACCTATCAGGGGAAACGAAGTATAATGCCGAGGCACCCCAGCCATGAAATCAAAGAGCCATTAAGAAAAGCAATCATCAAGCAATTAGGATTGTGATAAAAAACCAGCCCCCTGACGGGCTGGTTCTCGCGCAGCTTTACTATAAATATTATGCGATATCCAGTGACACTAGAGCCAGTAGAAGAAGGCGGATATTTTGTCTCGTTCCCTGATATCCCTGAAGCCTTAACACAAGGTGAGACACGGGAAGAAGCGCTGGAAATGGCGCTTGATGCGTTAATAACGTCTTTCGAATTTTACTTTGAAGGGAGTGAAAATATTCCTCTGCCTAGTCCGGTTGACGAGCAGGGCGATTATGTTGATGTGCCTTTAAGTGTGGCCTCGAAGGTGCTTATGCTTAATGCGTTCGTTGATTCCAAATTAACGCAAACTGAGTTGGCTCGTCGTATGGGGGTAAAAAGGCAGGAAATTACCCGCATTTTTGATTTAAAGCACGCAACCAAGATCGATACGATTGGCAAAGTGATAGAAAGTCTTGGGTATAACTTGACATTGTTAATTGAATAACAATGACTGTCCACAATCGGCCACATTATTTGTGTGTGGCCGTTTCGTTTCTAATTTATATTCTTGTATTTATCTCATTCACCCTCTGATTCTTATCGTTGCACTCTGCCAGCGATTGTCTAATTTTTTCCTTATAGAGCACGTTATCCCCCCAGCGTGTTGTATTGTCGTCGGGAAGAAGACACATCAC
Source organism: Xenorhabdus sp. PB30.3 (assembly GCF_963895965.1). Taxonomy (NCBI): domain Bacteria; kingdom Pseudomonadati; phylum Pseudomonadota; class Gammaproteobacteria; order Enterobacterales; family Morganellaceae; genus Xenorhabdus; species Xenorhabdus sp. PB30.3. Next base: position 19,022 of record NZ_CAWQMW010000013.1, read on the forward strand.
CGCTTTGATCGCGGGTGGCCGTTTCGTTTCTATTCGCTTTTCAACCACCATAACGCCGGTTGAATTCAGCGGTGCGCTGGTGTTGCAACCGGATAATGTCATCAGGCATACGCTGGTTAGCACACCGGGCATGAGCCAGCATCTCTTTAAATTGTCTGATAGCATTGTCACTTTCCTCTTGTTGCTGTTTTGTCTCTTTTTCTAATTTGTGCTGCGATTCGACTAATGCAATTAACCGGCTATCACGTTCAGCGATGTCATGCTGCAAAAGGCGGATATTCTCGTCCTGAACACTGATCGCTGTTTTTAGTTGGGTATTTTCACCGGATAATGCTGAATTAGCCGTATTGAGCGCTGTAACGCGCTCTGTGAGGCTTTTGTATTGGTGATGTACAAAGTTAACCCCCAAACAGATAACGCCCATCACAGCGCCAATAGCGACGAATTTGAAAGCATTGCCGATAGGCAGGGGGATCAATCCACCAAGTAACATGGGTTCTCCTATGACAACGCCGACATGACTGACGTCGGCGTAATGGCTTTTAGCGCATCGGCCATAACTGTACTTTCAAGCAAGCCTGAGATGATCGAAATGCTGACCGCATCACTGAATGATTTTTGCGCGTGACTGGCGGAATCATTCGCCTGTGTTGCTAAACGATTCACGGCTTCCGTGGCTCTATCCAGATCGCTGAGTGAGCCTGTTAATGCTTCAGCGGCGTTATTCAGCCGTAAAATTTGTTTGTCCGTCAGTCGTGACGCCACACCACCCGCCCCCCTGTTTTTGGCTAAAACGGCATTAATCTCATCCATTGCGGCCTTGATATCCTCAGTTTTGAGGCGGGTGACGAGCTGATTTTGCGTGGTGGTTATCTGGCTGTCCGCAATTGCCTCAATCAGATGAAACGGGGTACTGTCAGCTAACAGGTTGCCTTTTAAATAACATGTCCAGCCCAGACGCATTTGGATCAACTGGGACGGGCTTTGGTAATCCTTGATGGCATGATGGAACGCATTGGCCGCATTTGCTGCAATCGTTAATTTCCCGCTGGCCTCGTTGATCGTGCGCACGGCGGCGGTCACGGGATCGGGGTAGGCTGTTTCTTGCTTTACCAGTTTATGCAGATAAGCGGCTTTTTCGATAGCGTGATCAGCGGTCAGTTGGGTGATGCTCAGTGCGGCTGGTGGGTGTAATCCTTCGGCACCCAATGCCCTGAATGCGGCGATTTGTTTTTCATTGTCGAGCATGATTAAGTCACCTGAAAAAACGGATTTCCGGACACAATGACGGAACCACATGAAACCGGATCACCCATACAACAGATAGGCTTGCCGTTCACGGTAAACCACGGGCGGGTGCTGATAGCGACGCCACCATGCTTTTCATAACTATAAATATCGATGTGCTCAGGAAACAGATTTCCTGCCACCAGCACGGGAATGCCATTGACGGTTAATAACGGCTCTCCTTCAGCGGCAGGGCGCGGCGGAAATCCCTTGTGACCCGAACAAACCGAACCCAGAATACCTACGGCGGGCATTGTTTTTTCCTTCTTATAAAACGGCAATGAGATCGCTGACTGCCCCGCGTGTGTCACCTTTGCAACTCATGGTGCGGCGGGCATAAAGCGTATGGAGGGTGAATTTCAACGCGGTGTACATGTCACGGATTTTGGGCGCTGAACTATTGGTGATAACAACATGTGCCCCCCGTTGATGTGCGTAAACCAGTTCGTTGGCAAGCGTACATTGATCCTGAAAGGTGAATCCCCCGGCGGCATAGTGGGTAAATCCGGCTTTATCGGGTAAGGGTTCATAGGGCGGATCGCAAAATATCACGTCACCGGAACGGGCACGGCGGATCGTGTCACGGTAGTGGGCATGGCTGAATTCACAACGGGGCGCAAGGGCGGCAAAGTTCGCCAGCTCCGCTTTCGGGAAGTAAGGCGGCTGCGCGTGACGACCAAAACTGACGTTATATTTCCCGCAACGGTTGTAGCGGATCAACCCATTAAATCCGTATCGGTTCAGGTATAAAAACGCCGCTGCCCGTTCCAGTGAGGAATAACTCAGCGCATTGAATTTGGTTCGGACATCCAGAAAGGCTTCCTGGCTGTTTTTTTGTTGAAAGAAAGACGCGGCTTTATCGATCAGCGCCGTATTGCGCGTGGCGGCGATTTGATAGAGATTAATCAGATCAGGGTTAATATCTGCCAGCATGTAATGCTCAAAATCCCCCGCATTCATGAACACCGCGCCACCCCCGACAAAAGGTTCTATCAGGCGCTTCCGGCCAGACAAATACGGCAGGATTTGTGGGAGTACCGCGTATTTTCCGCCTGCCCATTTCAGGAACGGGCGGTTGTATTCATTTACCACCGGCTGACACATCGCTTTCTACGGCACTCAGTAAGCCGCCCATTGCATGAAAAATGATGTCATAGGCGGCGCGTAGCTCTTCCACCATTAAAATAAAATCGGCGTATTCACGGGCTAATGCGTCGTCGCCTTCACTATGAAGGTGGGAAAATTCAACGCCAAACCGGAGTTTTTTTAGTTTGCAGGCGTCAGTGAGTTCCAGATCAAGCCCGTATTGCGTGTCAATATAGACACCCAGTGTGCAAACCTGACGCCCTTGATCTAACAGGATAGAAACCGCTTCATCATGGGTCAGCCTGTCTTCTTTGCTAAAACGCACCTCGCCTTCTTCGTAGATCAGATCGGCTTTCTGAATTTTATCGCTCAGACGGAGTCTGGCCGGAAGGGTATGCGAGTCTTTGAGCCAGTCGGTCATTGCCATTGCAAACGGGTTCACCGTTGCCATCGGTATCACGGGCAATGAATCAATGGTACGACGTAAGAGCGCCAGAACCTGCTCCGCTGTCCGGGGTGACGTGGTATCAATCGAGATTAAGCCGTTATCGGTATCAATCCAGAGTTGAACGGTGCTTCGTTTCGCAAAGGCACGGGGCAACAGCTCCTGAATCACGTCATCTTTGATTTGCGCAATTTCAGAACGGCGGAGTTTGCGGTTGTGTATTGCCTCCAAATTCTCGCGTTTGGCGTTCAGCTGCGCTTTGATAATGGCGGCAGGGATATCTTTCTGCTCCTTCACGGCCACCAGCAACAGGTTATTACCGTGAACGAATATTGCAGGCTTGTCATCGTTCATCAACCAGCCTATGCAGGAAGCGTCATGCTCACCACAAGGGGAAAACGCGAAAGATGGTATCCGGTCGCGTAATTCCTCTTCTGTAAGATTGGGCACCTTGCGTGATAACTGGTAGATGAGTGCGTTTTTAAATACCTTGAACATCAAAGTGATACCTATTCAGACAGTAAGGTATCGAGTATAACAAAACTAAAAAATCATTTAGAATCTTATTCATTTATTACATACGGCTTATTTCAGCTACCGGCATCTGCCTGCCCTAAAATCCGCTTTCCAATCCATGACATGACCGGCACGGCCATTGAATTACCGATAGCCCGGTAGCGATGCCCGTCGGGGCAGTTTTCGGCGGTTTTCCCGTTCCAGGGAATGCGGGTGTGATTATCGGGGAAGCCTTGCAACCGTTCACATTCAACCGGCGTCAGACGGCGCACGGCATACCCATAGTTCACGCCATGAATATCGGAGGTGGTCAGCGTGTAGGAAATTTCAGGCTGATACCCCATACCGTTACCGCCATTTTCCGGTTTTCGGTTAATGATGTTGCCAGCCAATGAGATGGCAACCAAATCAGTGGCATCTTTCGCATCCCGTGATTTCAGCGTCGATGAGACATTATCCGTCCGGTATTCCCCGAACGATAACATGCGGTACGTTGATATTAACCCGCTGCCTCGCTGTGAAAACAGCTCCTGATTACTCATGCCGATACCACCGCTATTGTGACTCTGGTTTAATGTGGGGTGCGGATTATCATCGGCATCCCAGTGACTGCCGTTTTCTGATTGTAAGCTGGTGCCCGGATTTACCGGAAACAGGTTTTTGCCACAACGTGCAAACGACGTCTCTATTGTTCCGCACCTGCTTCCAGGGCACGGCGTAACCTGTCCGGCAGGGGTTTTCCCCGTCTTTCTGCCCGGCGGATTATCCCTTCGCACGCTTTCCGGCTCAAAAAGTACCGTTGCGGGACAGAAGTCCGTTCGAGCACTTGCGATAACAAACACACGTCGGCGGCGTTGGGCCACTCCGAAATATTGAGCATCAAGCACCCGCCAGGCAACCGCTCTTTTGGGTCCAGACACATAACCCGCGTTTGTCCATTTTTTCCCTGTCGGCTGTAAGGGTTCATCTTCTCCAGTGAGTCCGGCCAGAAAACAGCCGAAGGCGTTATCCTTGCTGGACAGGACGCCGGGCACATTTTCCCAGACGATAACTGAGGGGTGTTTTCCGTTTGCTGTTCTGACTGCATCAATGGCATTGGCCAACTCCACGAATGATAAGGTTAATTGTCCGCGTTCATCCTTCAGGCCATTGCGTAATCCCGCAACACTGAATGCCTGGCAGGGTGTACCACCCACCAGAATATCGGGGGCATTTTCCTGATTGTGAGCAACTCTGTCCGCTATCCGGGTCATATCACCCAGATTCCGGACAGAAGGCCAGTGATGCTTCAGCACCGCGCCGGGGAATTTTTCAATTTCACTGAACCAGGCTGGAGACATACCGAGGGGTTCCCATGCCACGCTTGCCGCTTCAATGCCGGAACAAACCGAGCCAAAAGACATCATTGTTGACTTTCTCCCTGCAATCCTGATGGTTGATGCTGTGTCAGGGCTGCATTTTGTTGTATTTCGTCATTTGGCTCTGGTTTACCAAACCTTTTATTTGTTTATCAATCAGAAAATCATGAGGAAACTCTTTCCGGGAGCATAAGGGACTACTTGATCAGGAACCTATTGCGGATTAGGCCAAAATAAACACTTACCCCGCTGATAAATGAGTTATCTTCATAATAATGTCGTTTCCTTGTTGTCAACATGGGGCATCTGATGTAATATGTTTCCATATTGGAAACTATGAGTAATGGACATGCATGTTATCTCAAGGGAGCCGTTTGATTTGGCGACACGCCGCTACCCAAACAGCACCGCTGCACTTGATTATCTGTATAAATCATTACGGCGCTTAACATTCCAATCGCCGGATGAAATGAAATCAGCCTTTCCCAGTTTGGACAGAATGAAATACCGGGAGAAATGGTGGGTTATTGATGTGAGCGGCAATAATTTAAGAGTGATGTTTTTTGCTGATTTTGAGCGGGGTAAAATTTTTATCAAACATATAGTAACCCATGCTGAATATGACAAATTGACGGATTATTACCGGAGGAATAAAGAATGATGATCAACGAAGTCATTCAGGCAGTCGATAATTTGGTAAGCATTGTCCCCCTGTTGGGGGGCAGCACTTCCCGTAAAGATTATGAGGAGGCTATTAAGCTGGTGGAATATCTGATCGAGCACGAGCCGGACAGTCCGCTGGTTGATATGCTGACAGATAAAATCGACAATTACGAAAATCAGGCACCCGAATTTGCTGAATTTAATGAGCGTCTTGCTAACATACACGGGGGGGTCGCTATTCTGCGTGTGCTGATGGATCAGTACGGCCTGAATCAGACGGATTTTGAGGACGAAATAGGAAAGCGCTCCCTTGTCAGTCGTATCTTGAAAGGGGAACGTTCGTTAACGCTCGACGCTATGCGTAAACTCTCCGTTCGTTTTGGGATACCGGTTAGCGTTTTTATTGATTAGACAATATGAAAAACAAAAAGACAACTCCCACGCCGCATGATTCTGCGTTCAAGGGATTTATGGCGCGGATTGAGAATGCGCGTGATTTTTTTGACATTCATCTGCCGGAAAACATTAAGAAGCTATGCGATTTTGATACGTTAAAACTGACCAACTCGTCATTCATTGACAGCCAGTTGCGTTCACGCATGTCTGACGTGCTCTATTCGGTGGAAACCCAGCAGGGTGACGGTTATATATACGTATTGGTTGAGCATCAGTCCAGTCCCGATAAAATGATGGCGTGGCGCATGATTTTCTATGCTTTTATGGCAATGAATCAGCATTTGCAGCAGGGAAACAAGGAATTACCGCTGGTGGTGCCGGTGTTGTTTTATCATGGCGATACCAGCCCTTACCCGTTCCAGCAAACATGGACACAATGTTTTTCATTGCCGGAACTGGCTGAAGAGATGTATTTCAATCCGTTTCCGCTGGTGGATGTGACGGTGATTGATGATAATGAACTGGTCAATCATCGCAAAATTGCCGTGATGGAACTGGCAATGAAACACAAGAATTTGCGTGAGGGATTTAAAGCCGTGACCACGCTATTGGCCCGCGCACTTCAACAGAACTATAATAGCGACAACGATGTTGTGACTATCATGAACTACTTATTTGTTACAATGGACTCGCCGGATTTTGAACAGGTGATCCAGCAACTGATTGAACAAACAGAAAGTCATCAGGAGGTAATTGTGAATATTGCACAACGATTACAGGACAAAGGCCGGGAGGAAGGCATTCAACAGGCATCAATGAATATTGCCCGTACCCTTTTGAAAAATGGTGTCAGTATTGAATTGGTCATGAAAAGTACCGGCCTGAGCCGTGAAAAACTGATTTCCCTGCAATCATGAATATTGCACAACGATTGTATGAAAAAGGCTGGAAAGAAGGATTTAAGGAAGGCTTTGAGCAAGGGTTTAAAGAAGGCTTTAAAAAGGCATCACTCAATATTGCTCGTATCCTTTTAGAACGCGGTGAAAGAATTGAAATGGTTATGGAAATTACCGGCCTGAGCCGCGAAGAACTTATTACCCAGCAATAATATGCGTCTTTCTTTATTGTTTGCTTACCCGCTTTTCAGGGCGGGTAAGCGAAAAGAGACATTAGAATTGCGAAAAGCCAAACAAGGGGGCCTTTGCGTTGAATCCCGCCAGACTTTCAAAGGTCATGCCTGCCTGTGATTTTGTTTTGAATCCCGCTGCACTTTCAAAAGTCATGCCTGCCTGCGATTTGGCGTTGAATCCGGCCGCACTCTCAAAGGTGATGGCTCCCTGTGATTTTATGGTGGTGCTGCCACTGACATTCAGGAAAAAATCACCAGCCGCATGATGAAAAATATCCCCGGCTTCATTCATGGCGATACAGGAACCACTCGCCATATTGGTGATCGAGACACCGCCACCCGCGGAATGGATAACGAGTAAGTTATTGCGCCGATACACGAAATCTTTCGTGGGTGATAACGCGGGGAGGGGAGGTGCGCCCCCCACATTGGCCGGTTCATAGGCTCCCCCCTGTCCGGAGGCTTCCGGTGCCACGTTCGGGATACCCTTCGGGGCATCTTGTGCCGCACCGGTGATCATGGGATAACGGCTGTCGCCGCCATAAGGAAACTCCACCCACACCAAATCCCCTTTAATGGCAGGGGTAAACGCGCCCCCGATGGACAGCCGATACTCCGCCCACGGCAGGGCGTCATCCGGTATCCCGTCCCAGAGGGGAATTAACCGTATCCGGGCTTTCATCAGCCCCGCAGGATGCTCTGTCGCCACAATTCTGGCTCTGTGGCTGCCATAGAGTGCGTTACTCATTCGGCACTCCTAAAATCATTCGGGTGCTGTAGGCAGCACGTTCTTCAAACTGGGTGACTCGCTCGACAATCATATTTTTTGGCACGGATTCATCAATCCGGTTCTCCCTGTCATAACGATGGATAATGATCTGTATCACGTCTCCGGCCTGAATCGCCGGATTACCCGCGCATTCGATATCTAATTTCGGGATCAGGACACGCCGCCTGTTTTGTAATGTGCCCAATTCCGGATCAGCAACCATCTTCACCGGTAATGATGTCTCCCCCGCTGCCCGATACCCTTCCGTCATGGAATAACCGACATAGCGATGCCGCTTTGAGGCGGTGACCGCAAAATCAGCATTGATATTGCTCAGCTTGGTAATGCGGTATTTAGCCTGGGGATTGTTGAACTCATAGCGGAACGCGGGTTTTACCCTGATAAGGTCAGCCATCGATTTTAAATACAGTTTTCCTCTGGCCGTCCATGCCAGTGCGCCATGATCTTTGGCAACTTGTCTAAGTAGGGTGGCGGGCTTTTGCCCCATATTGAGATGATAAGTGCCAAGACGGTTAAACGGATCAGATATCGGTTTTAAGCCCTGGGTTAAGGTGCGAATGATGTTATCGGGTTCAGCATCGACAAAAAAACGCGGGACGCCGGTCGGAATAAGGAGTGTTCGCATAGCGGTTGCTATGCCGGTGATGGTGACGGTATCCTTGTTCAGCGGGGCAGACACGATAAAAAAGGTATCTTTAAATAAGGCTTGTTGTCCTTCCGGATCGCCCAGTACCACCGTCATCACCGCGCCTTCTCTGACGGCCATATTATCCAGGATGTAGCCGGTCACATCACGGATATTCAGGAGCAAAAGCGGGGCTTCCAGTCGGGTTATTTCGATATACGCCACGGACGTGATGGATTCTCGCGGTAACACCTGCCCGTTAATTTCAACAGACTGTAAAAAATACTGATTACCTTGCTGAACCATGCTGGCCTCTGCGGGTGGGTTGGGGTGTCGTGACCACGGTTTTCTCAATCTGTGGCACCACGGCATGAGCCATGAGGATATCGGCCTGTACGTTGATACTGGCCTTGGCCGCAAACACCCGATCTTCCATGAGTGGCAATGACACATCTGAAAAAGCTATCTCTCTGGCCGCATTGAACGCGCATTCAATGCTCACGTCGGCATTGGCAATCTGTACCTGCGCCTGAAAGCTGGTGGAAATCAGACTGACAAAATGAACAGCAATCGCATTGCATAACAGGGATAACGGCTCTTTATCCGCTGACAACACAAAAATATCGTAAACCAGGTTGACGGGGTGAGCATCCAGCACGGCAATGATCGCGTCACCTTCAAACACCTCGCCGTATCTGTCCCGTTTTATCTGCCTATCGTTCGGCATCATGTCATAATCCATCGTTCTGGCAAGGTTGATAACAGGCAGGGCGTCCGGATTCGCGTAAGGGTTCTCTGACTGGCTTTTTCTCCCGGCTTTCGCCTGTCGCAGGGTGCGCATAAACGCTTTGATATCGTCGAAACGGCCCAGCAACACCTGATCACTGGATGGCCGCTGGAGAAAGTCAACAAATCCCTGATTGTGTAAATCCGGCTGATTGACCGTCAGCCCTTTGAGGCTTGAAGCAATATGGTTCCCGACCGCAATATCAATGCCCCGGAAGCCACTGACTTCCCGCTCCCCGATGGGCTTGAGTTTTAGCGCTTTAATGCGCATTAATACGTCGTTTTCGTCATGGTTGCTCATGGTCTGCCCTCAATGCTGACTGGGTGAAATTTCTGGCCGGTATGCAGTAATAGAGTGAACCGACAGACGCCGTGCCATAGGTAAAAATACGTAATACATACCAGAACCGGCGGGCTAATTGGCCGTCGGACAGTTCTTCATTCCATTCAAAGATGGAGCCGACGGAAACACCCGTTGTGGCCGCCCGGATCACCAAAAAATCATCAGTGCTGCCATCCTGATCCCCGTCCGCATCCATCGCCGAAAAGGATTCCCGTTCATCCGGACAGTCCAGCACAATGACTTTTTGTGGGTCAGTGTAGGCCAGCTCCCGTTGATGGTTGTTGAATTCCGTAAACGCGGCCAGCTCGAATCCGTCTTCATGCACTTTCGCCGGTATCGGCTCGACAGGGCGATATAACAACGCATCAAAATTGTCGGGGTCTTCTTCAATCACTTTAACCCAATCCAGACGGACGAGATCATTGAGGGGAGAATGGCCTTGATATCGCGGCTTCAGGTTAACATCCGGCTCTTTGTTGGACAGATGTAAGGGCAGGGCGGCTTTGTCCGGTGCTATTGCCTCTTGCACGGTCAGTGTCATGCTGGCGGGGGACGGTTTCACGTCATCCAGATCCACCAGCTCGGCACGCTGACCGGATAAAGGCGCGTCTGACGGGGTTCCGGCAGTGCCTATTCCGGTTATTTCACTGTCTGGCATTTCGTCCAGCCATTCGTCGTAGCGGCTCATACGTTACCCTTAACTTGTTTCTTCATGTACTCACTGAAGGCAGCTTCAGCGTGTTGCCTGTCTTGTCCGGCCATCATCAACGCATCGATGAAGGCGTGTTTTTTCATCGTGAAAGCATCTTTGAGTTGCTGTTTCAGTACCTGTTCCTGCGCTTTCATCTGAGCAATCTGTTCCTGTTTTTTTCTCAGCTTGAGGCGCTGCGCGTCGGTCAGCTTTTTGGCTTTGTTTAACTGTGCGCGTAACGCGTTCAGTTTCTTTGGATCTTGCTTCAGCTTCTTTTCCAGTGCGGCCATCCGTTGCTGATACCGTTGGTATTCACCTTTTATCGCGTTGTGGTTGGTCTGGCTTTTTCGGTTCCGGTTCAGGCGCTTTAACTGCTCGTCGCCAAAAAACTCGGTGGTCTTTCGCTTGTCATCCCCAAAGCTGGTGGCACGGGCATTTTTCTGTAGCAACCGGCCGACCTGCATTTGCCATGTGCCCGCCTGCATTCGGGTCATGGCATGAATGACATGCTTACAGGCCACGCCTTTTAAGTTCGGGTTTCTGATTTTGGGGTAGATATATTCTTTCGGGGGGCTAATCGCAAAATTGCCCGCCGTGGCAATATAGCGATACCAGTATTTGTGTCGGCCACAATCACAATCCAATGACAGGCGTCCGGCACACAGCTGACGCACGACACGAGACGTGTTGTTTTCTTTCTCTGACAGGTCGTTCATCGCCGTCTCCCATTCCTCAAAGCGAATTTTAACGCGATGGTGCTTGTCTACCGATTTATCGGACGCCGTGACACGGATAATAGCGGTATTGTGCTCCATGCCGATAAATGACGCGGTTTTGATGCCGGAGCCATCATCGACCGCGTTATTGGCGCGTTTGACATCAATCCGGGCGCAATTGGCTATTAACTGGGTGTAGGTGATCCCGGCGGTATCGGTATTGAATCCGGCGCGGACTTTTTGCCGGTTTTTTTCAAATGCCCTCAGATCGTCTTGCGTGAATAACGTCCCGTCACGCTTATTGCCCAGCGCAATGACATCATCAAAGTTTTTATTTTTTAACAGCGCAGGGGTCAGCAACCGGCCTTTCTTACGGCGACGGCGCTTGGCTTGCTGGTCTTTGGCAATCTGGTTAAACAGCCGGTTAAATTCTTTGGGGATTAAGCCCGCTGTTTCATACCGGCCTGTTTCGGTGCGCGGCAGGCCAATCATCCTGTCACCTCTGGCGTGTCTGCATAGTGCCTGACTCTGTCGCGTATCCACGCGGCAGACGGCAAAGACAGGGTATCCCCGATGGGCAGTGACTCTAACTCACTTTCATGACCGGCCACCAGCCTGACCACCCACCGTAACACGGAATTTTTATACACCCGATAGGCCACCAGATCCGCCCTGAATTCCTCATCGGGCTTGAGGGTGTAGGCAATATTGCTCGCGTGGTCATGTAAAAGCGACTGCGCGATAATTTCGCGGTGTAAATAGGCGCGAATAATCGGATCGGCAATGCAGCGGTCATCCAGGCGTGAATAGTCATTCATAAAATCACCGTGTTTTTATCTTGGCGTGTGCCGGTTAACGGCGATTTCACCGTAGCTTTTTCCACTTTTTTGTCATAGGCCCTGACCATGTTCAGAAAGGACGTTAACAGGGACGGTGATTCAGGGGTGACAGCGGATTGCATGGCTTTGATATACGCATCAGAGGCCACATGGTTAAACCGGGTGCTGTACACCACCAGCAAGATGAGAATATGCTCTGACGTTAGTGACTCCCAGTCGATCCGGTAGATTGGTTCACCGGCGGGATTGAATTCAACATCGATGAGGGAAGAAGATATCTCATAGAGGTTTTTGCCTTTTGGGGGATAGATGATGCTCCCTTGCCGTTTCAGCTCCTCATAGCGGCTCACTGCCACCACAATCACGGGACGGCCGTCATGATGTCGGTCACTCAACCGGACGCTGAGCGCGCCAATCTGCTGCGCGATGTCGCCGCTGACCTCATCCACCAGCACCTTAAAGCCTGCCCTGACCATTTTTGGGATATCTTTTGATAATTCGGCCAGCATTGCCCTGCGTTTTGGCGGAAGCAGTTTTCTGTCTTCTAAAATCAAATCCCCGTCGTTAAAAACCGCGCGGAGCATGACCGGTTTTTTCATGGTGCTGATAACTGCGATTCTCTGGATCATAGTCCTCCCGAAAGTAAAAAGACCGCACTAGGCGGCCTCTTGGCTTTCAGGTCTCTGGTTTCGCGCTGATATCAAAGTTAAGCAATCGTCGAAAAAGCTAACCTCACCTTCCAGAACCGCCTAAAGCGGAAAGGATCGTAGCTGAACGCTATGATAATCAGCAACAAAAAAACGCGATTTCATTTAAAATTAAACGCTATTATTCAATTGGTTAGTGTAAATTTCATTATTAATGAAAAATGCATCTGTTTATTGCAGGTTCAGTGCTTTTCGTTACACGATTAATCACGCTCATCATCATCAGAACGAGAACTGCGCAGGATTAGTGTGTTGTCAATCAGTGTGTTCAACATGGCCTGTATTTGGATATTGTCGTCCTCTTTTTGTATATCCTCAGTTAACATGTTCCAGAAGTTAAACACGCCAAAAGAGCTAATTTGGCGGAATTCGGCTATCTCTACGCTGTTACATGATGAGCTAGGCGTAATATACTTTTTAACTGCCTGCGTTAATTCTTCGTATGTCCATTCTGTTTTCATTGTTTGGCTCTCTTAACGGTGTCTAAAAAGGTGTTTTTGATTAATCCGGGCTTATCACTCTTTCCTCGCGGCTAACTAAATAAGTTGTCTGGTGTAGCCAGTGCCAATACCTCTCTCGGTCAGGCGTCCAATCGCAGATACTATCTAAAAGGAATAGCGGCCTGAAATCACTATATATGTTGCCAAACGTTTTAGTAGGACTTCTCTTTTTAATGGCTAATATAAAAATAATCAGCTAAGAAATGATATACTCAAAGCTGATTGTTTCATTAAAAGTACGACATCAAGCGCAAAACCCGCCTTGACTGGCAATCAATTTTGCACCACAGGCCGTGCGCATCCCATTTAATGCGATGGGTTTTCCCTGATGTTTTAAGTCATCACTGCCTTCCACAATAGGAAAAACCCCTTTGCACTGGGGACAAGCCACTAAATCACCTTTGGCGGCAATCGGAACTCCCTGATAAACATACCCGTCAATAGCTGTAATAACTTTACCGCCATGATCAGTTGCGTCGTTTAATCGGATAACGGCTTGACCTGCCATAGTTATACCTCTGACATGAGTAGTCTATAAATACGTTATTTATCTTTGTAAACATCAGAGTACAAAGGCAAAAGGTTTAAATCACGTAATGCAATTTCGATATCATTAGATAGCTGCTGATCTGATTTACTCATGCAATTATAATTATCTTTACTAATTATAATTGTCCCCGTACTTAATGGTGTGGATATAGAAATAAGTTCAACACCAAACTTCATTAACATAGGGTGCATTTCTATTTTTTGTGGAAGATATAACATCCAACCAATAGCAGGGCGATCAGGAAAAATCGGATCTCCTACGTTGAAAGCCACACTAAAAAGTTGCAATGTGTATTTTTCTGAAGTTGCCTTGATGAAATTAACTAACTTTGATTTATTGTAAATGCCTATATGATTTTCAGCAGAGATAGCAATAAAAGTTTCATTCTGTTCACTCACAGTGAGTGACATTGGTTTATCGTCTTTTCCATCCCATACACCAGTAGCGTAAGGTAAATATTCACCAATTAATTCTTGGGCTTCAGGGTTTATTTCTCTATCAATTGTAATGATTTTGTTTTCCAAAGCCTCTTCTAAAGATTCAGCCTGTGCATAAAAAGCATTTATTTTTTCATCACATTTATTCAATTCATTAAGAAAAAAATAAAGAGTATCCAATAAAACATCAAATTGCTCAGTCGTGTTTTCTTTGAATGCTATATTTAAATTAATTTCACTCATTTCTATTTACCTTATGCCATCGGAACATGGTGAACGGTCATTACGTAACCTCTCCCCGCAAACAATCGTTTATAATATGCAAAACTTTTTGGTTGCATAAAATACCAAGATAATTTATTGGGCGGAGTAGCAGAAACAACGGAACTTTGTACTTTAGCTTGAGCTATTATACCTATAGCTCCACTCCAAAATTTAAGAATAGCCCTATCTTCTATAAAAAAATTATCATATTTCGCTTTGGTTTCTTGTAATAAACAAGATGAAATTTGAAATCCATCAAATGAAACAGAAGCATAATTCCATTCTTTAACCCAATTGTCGCCACAAGGGTGTTTTGTAATAAATATTTGGTATTGAAAATTTATATCGTATTTTGCTTTTCTAATCTCAGTCACACCGGTACTGGCAGGACATGATTTACATTCTTCCCGTGAACGGGCTAAAGAGCCAGAAGCCTCAATTTTTGCAAGACGAGCATCAGCTGACGTTTCTCCATCTTTAATATCCTTTTCTTCATCACGTTCTTTATTCTTAGAATTATCTGGAGCATCATCAATACTATCTATAATACCCACAGCAGCTAATCCGGCTACGCAGGCAGCAAGCGTCCATTCCGCAGCGGCTAAAAGAGCCGCGCCCGCAGCGGGTGCGCCAATAACTAAGGGGGCTGGCATCTTAATGTCTCCTTTTCATTAAATGATTCATTACCCGCAGGTAATCCCGGTATTGTTGTTCGGGGTTATCCCCTGCGTTCAGCATATTTTTAATTTCCGGTGAATCGTGATAATCACGGTTAAAGGCAACAAAATAGAGGTAAGAACGTATGAGCTTTTCCTCTTTGAACCCCATTGCGATCAAATCCAGATACGCGGCTTTAAGCCGCTGATGCAAACTGTGCTCGCTTTCGTGTCTGACTAATTCAGCGTGTTCTGTCTGGATCTGTTGCCGGATTTGAGTGAGATAGGCTTCATCTTCCGCATCAATGAACTTACCAACCTGTTCCTGACTGAGTGTGATCATCATTGCGCTCCTTTTACAGCATAAAACTGGCCCGCCAGCCAGTAATGCCATTCATCTATCGGTTGGGTGAATGCGGTTAACTGCGTCTGGTCGAAAATCGCCGGGATTTGATGCAGAACGCGCGGATCGTAAAAGCGCAACAGCGCGGTTTCCCCACTTTCCAGCTGAACATTCAGATAAGGTTCAAAATGACGGGTGAGGGCATCCAGTGACAACGGGGTATACAGCCAAGACACCGCCGGATACGCTTTTTCCAGTGTTAAAAATTGTTCCAGAAAGTCAGTGTGATGTGTGATATCAAACAACCACGGGCCCGCAAACGCGATTTCTGAATCCGGGAATCGCCTGAACAGCGGATTATTCCGCCCTGCCCGATAAGTGAATTCCTCGTCGAAAAGGCGCTCATACTGGAGGCCATCCACCAGCGCATACCGTCTGATATCGGGGTGTGTTTTCTGATATTCCTGCCAATCTTCTGATGAGACTGAGATCATGATTGCCCTCTGATAACCATTGCTGAACCGTTTGATGCCGCTTTCATTAAGCAGCTGATACAAATCTTCTCAAGGGGGGCGGTCAGAACAGCTTCGGTCGCCGCCTCTGCGACGTTGATTTGTTTGAGCTTGTCCAGCATATCCGGTAACTTACCGGCCCAGCCAGAGCCGTTACCCGGTGCGCCACTGCCCATATTCACGACCGCGCTGCTGGTGATCCCGCCTGCATCAATTTTCAGAAAATGCCCTGCTGCCTGAATGGTCAGTTCAGCGCCCGCATCAATGACCACTTTCGCACCCGAACTCAGGTGAATTTCATTACCGCTTTGCGTTAACAGCGCATCGTCGGCCTTAATATGCAGTTTCTGACCGGTAGCCAGCGAAATATCATTACCGGCCTGTACCCGGTATTCATTATCGATCCGCAAATGCGCGTCATTTTTAATGTGGTGTGTCCGGTTATGGCCGATATTGTCGGTTTCATCATTGAGAATGTGCGTGTTCATGTCTTTCTGTGCATGAATAAACACCTCTTCACTGCCTTTGGCATCCTCAAAACGCAGTTCGTTAAAGCCTTTGCCCTTGTGGGTTTTGGTTTTAAACGTGGTACGGGTTTTTTCGGCCGGTAAATCCAGCGGCGGACGGTTCAGGCCGTTATACACACAGCCAGTGACGATAGGACGGTCGATATCGCCGTTCAGGTAAGAGATAATGACTTCCTGCCCGATGCGCGGTATCGCCATAAAGCCATAGCCGTGACCATTCCAGCCCTGCGCCACGCGTACCCAGCACGATGCGCTATCATCCGGCTTGTCGTAGCGGTTCCAGTGGAAATGGACTTTAATCGCCCCGTCTTTATTGACGAAGATTTCTTCCCCTTCCGGGCCAACCACGAGGGCGGTTTCATCCCCGTCTGCCTGTGGTTTATAGTGGAAAGGCGGACGCCAGTCGGCAAGGCCATCGATAAAACTGACATGATTACTGAGGGTGGTGCCTTCTCCGCCACTGTCGCCCAATGCCTGTGGGCTGCGTCCGTGATGGCTGATACCGATAACCTGCCAGCGGGCATTGAGGGGCGGGTGTGGATGATTTTTTATTTCAAAGATTTTGCCCGGCATGAGTTTGATGCAGTTACTGTTGCCGCTGCCGGTCTGTTTCTGGTTATCCAGTGCGTCCTGTCGGTATTTTAAAAACGGAATGGCCGCCGCATCTTTCTGAAAACGGCCGTAACTTTCAAACACGGTGTAGGGGGTCTGGCTGCCGAAGTCACGAAAGCCTTCGCTGCTGTGCATATGCGAGAGGTGATAGCGCGGGTTTTCCGGGTTAAAGTCTTTATGCAGGCTCCGCTGTGGACTCATACCGACACCCAGCCGCACCTGATAAATCGTATCGATGCCGTGGGCGGTTTCCGGCTGCGGCTGGTATTGCAGCGGGAGTCCGGCTGTCATCCCTAAATGACTGTCGCTGAAAAACAGGGTTTCATCCTCAAACCAGAAGCTGATCCCTTCTTCCGCCGCTAACCGGCAGAAAAACGCATAATCGGATTCACGTTTCTGAGTCACATACTCCCTGTCCTGATGCGCATCATAGAGCTTAGAATCCGCCTTTACCCGGTGTTTTTTAAGCAGACTGTTTAAAATGGCCGGGATATTTTGCTGGTGGTAAATCCGGCTGTCCTGATTGAGTGTCAGCCGCCAGAGGGCTGGTCGCACGGTCACGGTATACAGCGTCTTATTGCCATCGGTGCCTACCCAGTCCGCATGGGAAATAATCCCCGTGATTTTGCGCTGTTCGGTTTCACCGTGAAAAATTTGCAGCACGGCATCCTGCATAAGCAATGCGGCCAAATCAATCTCCGTCTGCGGTTTAAACGGGTTAGCATTACCGGCTCTGACTAACGTCATGCTCAGGGTAAACAATTCGGATAACCCTTCCTGTAGGGAAAACTCTCCCACCGCAAATGTGTCTGCCGGTAGATCGGCAATGTGGCAGACAAAGCGTAATCCACTTTTCATGTTGTTTTTTTACTCCTTCGGGTTGATGTCATACTTCCTGAATCCATTACATATCCGGGCGTAATCCATCGACATGCCAGAACTGCCACCGTACTTTTCGGCTGTCCGGGGTGAAGATTTCCAGCATGACAAATGAAGACTGACTGATAAAACACGCCATCGCCTGATTGATTAACCGGCAAAAGCGGTACATCACCCCCGGATTACAGTAATAATCCGGGTTCAGGGTGAGCGAGAGTAAATACCCGCGAATGGGACGCCCCAGCCGCACGCGATCAGTCAGACGCTCTACCACCAGCACAATGCCGTCAATATGCTGGTGGTAGAGACGGCTTAGCGGGCGGTGCGTGTCAGCATACGGATCAAACAGCCGGAGAAACTGTTTCAGGCTGTCAGTGGCAAACAGCATCATCGGCGGACTGGAAAGGCAGGACAGCAACGGCCAGCCGCTATTATCCTGTAACAACGGCGGGTAATCGGGTGTTACCGGCGTGATATTGTGTACGCAGAGATGAGACGGGACGTCTTCCTGTGCCACGTTAATCGCGCCTTTCGCCAACGCACACGCCTGAACATGGTAGCCCGTGAAATGGCCCGATACCGACAGGGCAGGCAAGGTATTTGCCGGCTTGCCTGTCACATCAAAAAAATGTAACCGATGTTGTATCTTGCCCAGAAAATCGCATTCTGTCTGAGGCTGGTAGTAAAATGTATCAGGCTGGCTTTCCTCATCCCGCCAATGCCCGGCCGGGGTAAACTGTTCAATCGGTAGCCAGTGATAAGGCGTACCGCGTTGCGTACTGTCACCGGGTTGCTGTATGACCGCAATATCACGCAGCCGGTACAATCGCATTGATCCCCCCAGCGGCAGAGAATAACGGTGATTGTCCGCGTTTAATGCAATGGGGGGGCTGGCGCGGTTTTCCAGATGAATGGCCGGGACACACCCCAGCAAAAACGCCTCATCGACATCATCCAGCGGCAATTCGCCCTCGAAACGAAAAATCAGATCAAACGTACCGTCTGCATTCAGTGGCACCTTCACGCAGTGGCGGCGGATATCGAGCGTCACAAAGTTATACAGCTGAGGCAGGGCGTAATACTCCACCAGCGGTTGTAGGCCGGAATACGTATTTTTGGGCACGGGTAGCACCGGGCTATCAAACAGGTTATGCCAGCCATAAGGAGAACAACCCAGTTTTCGCCGCGTTCCCTGTGTGGTCAGGCTGATATCACACAAATGTTGATCCAGCCATAGGCTGAGTTGTGCCGCTTTTTCTGTATCAGTTCCCAGAAAAAACGTTAATGCGCCACTTTGCCAGACCGGGGAGGGGGTGCCCGTTTGACACAGGGTCAGGATGATTTCACTGTGGGTGCCGGTTTTTCTCACCGTGCGTTGCTGGACGAGTAACGGCTCAAGATGCAGCGGACGGCACGTTTTAAAGGTGAGTAACTGCCCGTTGCTGGGGGCTGAAACGGCTGTGCCCGCGAGGATATCTGCACTGCCCTGATGTTCGCCCTTTGCCGGATAGAATTGGAGTATCGTGGTCGGCGGGATGGGACACAATGCCAGCGGCCAGATACGCGAGAGAATACCGTGCGTGATTTCGGGCAGTTCATCTTCCAGCTTATCCCTCACACCGGCAATTAACAACGCAAAGGCTTCAAAAACACGTTCAATATCGGGATCACGGGATGTCACCAGAAAATCGGCCAGATGCGGCGAGTCTTTCGCCACCCGCTGTGCCAGCTCCCGCAAATAGGCGCGTTCTCGCAGGTACAGCGATTCCTTGTTGTTTTTCATTTCTTCATCTTTCTCTGATGTTCCGATGAATAATTAATCGGCATTGAGTAGGAAAAATTTATGACTAATTACAATGTGTTGAGATTTTATACACTATTTTACGGTGCTATTGATTAATTTTTCAAATGTGATTGATATTTTTTGACACGATGATAGCGACAAAAAATCGGGTTCTTGGCTCGATGAATACAGAATGGGTATGTTCTATGATAAGAACGAACAATGTTCGTTCTTTTTTTGTGTTCGTTCTTTATGGTGGTTATACTTTCATCACACCGAGCGAAGGAAAAAAATAATGACTACATCTGATACCAATTCGATCCAAGAGAAAGTACACACCATTTGCAATGAATTGTATGCCAAAGGGATGAAACCTACCGTGAGGATGGTGCTATCTATGTTACCGGACGTGAAGAGTACGAGCACTGTCCATAAATATTTTGCGAACTGGCGGAAAGAGGTCGAGGCAAATCAACAATCGCTCTATGATAAATTGGGTTTTTCATCGGAATTCACTCAATCTTTCATGAAAGAGATCACGCGATTCAGTGTGGAGGCCGAGCAGCGCTACAAAGAGCAAGCATTAGACGCGAATGAGCAGCGCGACATTGCCTTAGAAGAACTGGAACGCAACGAAGAGCGTTTGTATAAACAAACGGCCCTGATTGAACAGCGTGATAAGGAAATCAGGGAGCTTCAGTCCGAGTTACGCAAAGTGCAGGAACAAAACAAATCACAATTAGTGCAAGAGCAGGGATCTCACCGGGTAATTGTTCAAGAACTGCGCCAGCAACTGGACACACAATCTGAAGAAAATCGAAGTCTGGCAGCCAGTAATGAATCCTTACGCACGGAAATAGCGAAAGCAGAGTTACGGTTGGAAGGAAATCAGGAATATGTCGGAGAAGTGAAAGCGCAGAACACCGCTTTGCTCAGTGAGAATAAAGCCCTTAACAGTCACATCACGGATCTGAATAAGCAGTTGGCCCGTTTTGAAGCGACGCTTGCGGGCAATGACAAATTGATGGCTCAGATGGAAGCGACTATCACTGCATATGCTGCAAAAAAAGGATAGGCTCCATTAAAATTAGATGTATTTCGCCTGCCTATGCCCTAGCCCATACCGCCAAAAGCAAAAAAACAACTAAAGAGATTAACAGGGGACGTAATGGATATAATGTTAAGAGAGCCGACGACTGTCGGTGAAATGTTGTCAGAAGAGTATTTAAAACCACTGAATGTCACTCAGGCCAAATTAGGGGAAGCGCTGAATCTTTCCCGTATGCGCATTGCTGAAATTATCAGTGGAAAGCGTCGTATCAGCATCGACGAAGCCGTCATGTTAGCTGCTTTGTTTGAGACTGACGCTGATTTCTGGATCAACGTGCAGGCTAATCATGATCGCTGGGAAGCACGGCAACTGATGGCACAGAAAACCGGTGTTAAACCTTTTACGGCATTATTGGCGCGGTAATAATGCCGGTAATGAATGGGGCGCATGAGTGCCCCCTCATGAGTTATTTTTCAATATTCTCTTCCGACAACACCTCACTATCTGACTCTGACGCACTGTTTACTTATTTTCCAAAAAAACATAGTGAATGTTGCACGTCGTGTAACATTGCAGTATAATGTTACACATCATGTAATATGGATCGGACAATGATTAAATCATTCAAGCACAAAGGGTTGAAGCAACTTTTTGAAAAAGGAATTACTTCTGGTGTACCGGCGCAAGATGCCGATAGGATTAATGACCGTTTACAGGCTATCGATGCGGCAAATGAAATAGGCGAATTAAACCGCCAAATCTACAAACTTCACCCGCTGAAAGGAGATCGCGAAGGTTACTGGTCTATCACAGTCCGCGCTAACTGGCGTATTACTTTTCAGTTCGTAAACGGTGATGCTTACATTTTGAATTATGAGGATTATCACTAATGAGACAGTTTAAAATTTCCCACCCCGGAGAGATTATTGCCAGAGATTTGGCGGATATGGGAATTAGTGGTCGTCGTTTTGCACTCAACATTGGAGTAACACCCGCGACTGTATCGCGTTTTCTTGCCGGTAAAACGGCGTTAACACCATCGTTGGCAATTCGTATTGCTGCTGCATTAGGAAGTACCCCTGAGTTTTGGTTACGCCTCCAAAGTGCTTATGACTTACGCCAATTGGAAAATCAAATAGACACATCGGAGATCGTGTTATACGGCGATCAGGACGAAACATTTAATGTCACCTCTGAACATTAAACAGTAATCAATTACGGGGTTTGATTACAGCTCATCACCTGAATTAATTGGTTCACCCACATAGGGGGCACATGCAAGCCCCCTCATGAGTTACTTAGTTACTTTTCAATGCTTTCTTCCGGTAAAACCTCACCATCTGTCTCTGACACACTGTCACGCTTATATTCAGCCACCTGAGCCACCAGCATTAACTTCGCCTTTTCAACGGCCAATCGCTTTTGTTCGTCAGGAACGCCAATCACCGCATATTGATCCAGTTCAGCGGCGCGGACACAGTACGCCCAGAAAGCCGGTTCTTGTTTAATGACGTCCGCTATTTGCGGTGAGATGAAAACCACATCGTAGCTATCCATATCATGTTGAAAGTACAAATAGGCCATACGGCCAATTCCGGCCTGCATTAAGCCGTTATGTACGATGGCTTCTGACATATTTTCAGACTGAGTGACACAGAATTCAGGTAATTTGTGCTGGAAAGCCGTGGTGACAGGAATACCGGTAGATGCACCATTGGAAGAGACACGCCATTGCCCCACCAGCGCCCCGTTAGCCGTGACAATCGGGTCAATCGTCATCGGGTACTGGCGCATGATAACGCGCGTAAATAGCTCGTTGTTCATGGGGTTGTAGCAAGGGCAGCTGTACTGCTGCATTAAGGCTTTTTCCCGTTCCCAGTCCTGTTCTTTGACAATGATCCAATCAAGCCCGTTGGGGGCTTTCATTATGGCATCCCCTTCATCGGTCATGCCTTCCAGCGTTGAGCCTGCCAGTAACGCGGTGGCGATGTTGAGATCAAAAGTTGCGTAGTGGCCTGCTTCACTCCGGTTCAGCGTGAAATTATCCGCCAGAATATACCCTGTCATCACAATCTACCCTTATTTATCAGCCTTTGATTTTGACGTTTTGTCTTTCTCTGCTGAACGGGGTTCACTCTCAGCCGGGTTATCGGTGCTGGTGGCCTGATCCGCTGCCTGTGCTGTTTTTTTCAGTTCAGCGAATTTCTCCTCGGTGACATCTTCAAATGATGCCTTGGTCACGGCTTCAATCAAGCCCTGAGCAACACACATGCCCTCTCTGAAGGTCAGACGGTTCGCTCCTGATTCAACAACCAGCTTAATGACGATTTCATCACGATAATCAGAATCGATAATACCGACACACTCGGCAGGGCGGGCATGGTGCTCTTGTCCCAGGTCTTTACGCGCGTATATCTTCATGCAATACCCTTCAGGGATAGCGACTTTAATCCCCGTTCTGATGTAATAGGCAAGGTGTGAATTGCCCTCGTCGATATTCGTATATAACTGGTAATCGACGGCGTTCAGGTCAAATCCTGCTGAACCTTCAGTGTGATAGGTAGGGATAACGGCTTTGGGATGTGTACGGCAAATAACGACAGGCACTGGTTGAGCCATGATGTGCAACTCCTGTATGAGACATTGAGTCTCTATTAGAATGGAGCTTCAATTGAAAGGGCTAGAGGCTTTTGCGGGTGGATACATCCGTATCAGGCTGATAAGCGATTTCAGGGCATTATTTTCTTCTACGCCTTGCATGAACATCGACAGCAAATCGAGTTTTTCGATCTTTCATCGATTGCTGAATATAGGGATAGCAGTCCTGAAAAAACCAATCAATCGGGGTATCCGTCATGACCGCAATATCAAAAAGTAGCGACACCGTGATTTTACACGTCGCTCTCTCAATTCTGGATTGCTGTTGTTGGGATATTCCAACGAGTTGCGCCAACTGAGTTGCACTCAATGCCAATTCTTTTCGCCGCATTTGGATGCGTCGTCCAACGAGTTTTTCAATTTCTTTCGGCATAAAAATAGATAGTGGGGAATAATTAAATTTGGTTATTTTTTTCGCTTGTTTCGCTTGGAGACAAGATCTAAAACAAGAAGGTCATTTTCGCCTTTTATCGGTGATTTTTTGGGGACTATATCTATTAACCGACAATCAATATAAAACCATTCAATTGGGGTTCGTAATATGACAGAAATATGAAAAAGTTGTTCCGCCGATATATGACGCTCACCCGTTTCATACCGTGATAACTGGGCTTGTGACACACCAATTATTTCAGCGAGGGTTTCCATACTCATATGAAATTTTTTCCTCCGTATTTGAATGCGATGCCCGATGGAAATTGATATATTATTACTCATAAGACGGTATCTCAGTGATAATCTAAAAAAGGGTTATCTATCCTTTAATTAGGGCGGAAAGAATAGATAACAAAACGAGGAGTATAAAAACATATAGTTATAGTTATATCTTAATGCTTTGTAGCTGGTGGCAGTGAAGCATGAATATTTTCTTTTTTTATCATTCCGTTCATGATAGAGCGCGAAATCGTTATCATTTTATAAAAAATCCTTGAATCATCTCGAAATTTTTTATGTACCTTATAATCAAGAAGGCCACTACTTAATAACCAATAAATACATATCAGTCTAATTTCCTCCTGACGCCCCTCATAACTATCAATAATTGCTAACACGTTATCTTTTAATTCGTCACGCTTTAAATTTTCCCACGGTAATTTACTCAGAATATCGCCAACGGTTTCTTCAAGAAGTGTCGTATCTGTATATTCATTCCATTCTTTATTCATATACTCCCCCTAATTCATTGAAACAATCAGGGTAAAATCCCTTTATGATGCTTAAAGCCACCAGACCGTATTTTCTATGTAAATACTCTTTATTCTCTGTATCAGGAAATTTCTTGAGCAAAAGATAAATACATGAAGCTCCTACCCAAACGGGATTTTGAGCAACGGAAATACGATCAACAATGTCACTAGATAACCTAGAAACACTTTCAGTTGACCAAGGTAATGTGCTCAAAAACTCAATTTCATGAAAGGAAGAACGAGAATAAAACCCATCAATAACATCTAAGGCTACTAAGGTGTATTTATGTAACAAACCACCTTCATGGTTTTCATCCCGAAACACCTTTAGCAGAATAAAAATACAAGAAGTTCCCACTAATACGGGATTTTGATCAATGGAAATACGTGCAGCAATTTTACTGGATAACATCGGAACATTTGCAGATGACCAAGGTAATCCCTTCAAAAACTCAACTTCCTGAAAATACGGGGGCTTCTGAACCAAAACAAACCTCTCGATTTAGCTTAAATATTAAGTATTAAATAGTTACATTTGTTATAGTTATTTGTTTTTTTAAAAATTCCCTGGTGAGTAACTTGATTTTAAGGGAAATCCTTACTCCATAAGTATGCAATAGGAGATGACTGGTATCTCTTTTCGCCTACTATCACGCATTCTCTAACAGTGGTAAAAAAGAATCAAGGTGCAATTCTAAATAAGGTTAATATTTTTAATACATGAACCCACGAAGATTAATAGACGCCAGAAAAGCCAAAAACCTCTCACAACGCGAGGTAGGAGAAGCATTAGGGGCAAGTAGTAAAGAACAAGCAAAGTTAAAAATAAGCCGATATGAAAGAGGGGTGTTATCGCCGCCATACAGCGTGGCTTGCCAGCTCGCCACAATTTTAAGTGTTCCGACCTGCTATTTTTATATCGATGATGATGATGATATCTTCGCAGAACAAGTTTTGATCCTGTACAAAAAGAATCTTTGTCATGACCATACATTCGAAGACGAACTAATCACTACGCTGACCACGAAGACAAAAGAATACGAAAAAGCCTTTGAGGAATTCAAAAATGCAATGGAGGCGATTAAATCGACTAAAGGGAGAGAACTTCCCACTAAACATCAGGAAGATTAAGTATATTGCTGGTGCAAAGTGCCTTTTTCCTGATATTCTTATCGCATAATTCAGCAAAAACACCCTGTTTTGGTTGGATTTGTGCGCTTAGAGGGCCGATGTGTATACATCGGCTTTTCTTTTTCTGTGTAGTGCCATTTGTAAATGGTTACTCAGGCTGGTGGAACGGATAAAATCCCCTATTTATTGCGCGCTAAGCTGTGCACTTCCTGAAGCCTCAGCCACATTTCCGGCGTACTACCCAGCACGCAGGCTAAACGTTCCGCCATTGCTGGCGTAACTGCTGCACAACCTTCCATTACACGCCCAATCGTTGACGGGGAAACATCCAATGCCTGCGCAAGTTCTCTTAGGCTCATATTTAAATGTGCCATCTCCTCAGAAATATATTGCCCTATATGGGGCCGAATATGTCTAGCCATTTAAATGATTTCCTTAATTAATCTTGATGCTTCTAGTTTTTATGAGAAATGAGAAGTATCACACAACACCATGCTGATGGAAAAATCATACGTCATGCTGGTAATTTCGACACAAAAGGCGTACTATGTACTCCAAGGAAAAGGAGATTTACCCGTGAGTCATGCCATAGAGTTCATTGAAACCAGTTTGTTTACCCGACAGATCAAAGAAATTGCCACTGATGAAGAGCTTAAAGAACTTCAACGAGAGCTGATCGAATCGCCGGAAAAGGGCGATCTAATACGTGGCACAGGGGGATTGCGTAAAATAAGAATGGCTATAGGCTCACAGGGAAAAAGCGGCAGCGCCAGAGTGATTTATTTTCTGGCAACCGAAGAAATTATCTATCTGGTGATGGCTTATCCGAAAAGTAAAAAAGATAGTTTAACGGATGCCGAAAAAGCAGAAATGAAAAAACTCACAAAATTACTAAAAGACGAGGTGTGATATGACTTTTTTTGACGAATTGAAAGCATCCCTAGAAGAAGCCGTTGAAATTAAACAGGGCAATAAAGCCGCCGCACGTATTACTCGATACGACGTTGCTGACGTGAAGGCGATCCGTGCTCAGCTTAACATTTCACAGGCAGAGATGGCGGAAGCGTTAGGCACTAGCCTCGATACCATCAAAAGCTGGGAGCAAAAGCGTCGGAACCCTACCGGACTGGCCGCAAAAGTGTTAGCCGTAATACAGGAAAATCCGCATTTCTATCAGGCGCTGGCAACACATTAGCATGCTATAACGCCAGTATGTTAATGCTGGCGTTATAGCATGCTGATTAAATCGCAACAAGAGGAAGATAAATTTTGAGTAAGTATTAGCCGGGGGATTGGCGTTAAAATAACACTGGACAGGAGAAAAACAGCATTCATAGGAACATTATGATTTCATTACAACATTAATAATGACGTCATTATCATGATTTTTATTGTTTCCGAAAAAGGAGGCGATATGAAAATATTATTGAGTGTTATTATAATGTTAATTTTCATTTCGAAACCAGCGTCAACTTATCAAGATTTTATACTTAATTTTGAAAATAAAGATCTTGTACCTATTAATATGTCTGTGTACGACACACAGTGTGTAGAACCTATAGATGGCCTAGTTGATGTACCTCTTTATCCATTTCCTCCACACAATACGCATTCGTGGTCTATACGGGATATTAATTCTGGCCTTTTTAGCTGTTTCTTGAAACAGAAGAGGGTAACATTAAAAATCAGTAAAACAATAGCACCCGCAAGATTAGATCATAATGCCTGCCTACTGATATGGGCAAACACATTATATTACGGCATTTCTAATTCTTGGCAAACAGCATTTTTAACTAACTGTGATTTTGTTAAAGAGGCTATATGTACAGATCCAGAACCCAATGGAAAAAGTAAACCATGTTTGAATTATTGCCCAGACCTTACAAAAACAGCTAATAATTGCCCAGAAAATAATTATATAAGCGGCATTAATTCATATATACCTGCTCCAACGCACACAGATTTTGGAAAAAAATAAAGTACAGGATGAAAAGTAGAAAAGCGTACCATCACTCGTGTTATCCCTGCCATTTTTTAATGGCAGGCACCAGCCCCATCACGGGCTGGCTATAAGATAAATTAGTGCAAGAGTTCCGTCATTCCTCAGTACGCCCCTCCACCAGCTCATGCATGACGCTCTTTTTCGCGTCCAGATGACGGATATAGCCCAGCACCGTCTCCGGTTTTGTCCAGGTGCCTTCGTGCATGATCTGGGCGAGGCTGTAACCCGATTCCGTCATGTCCTGTGCCGCCCCCACGCGGGCGCTGTGGCCTGTCCAGGTGGCATAGCGGCCTTTGTTTTTGGGCTGTTGGTCTTCCCCGTGGACCACGTCCCACGCCGCCGCAAAAATCGGCGACAACTTGCGCCTGTCCAGCGGGTGGGTGGTCGTGACCACCGCCTGATTCGAGCGATGCACCGGACAGAACACATAGGCGTCGGGGTGATCGCTCAGGCCGGACACCTGAAGCCATGCCCGCAAACGGGCGGCGGCGCGGGGGCTGAGCGATTTCACCAGTCCCTGTCCGTCCACCCTTGTTTTGGTGTAACCGACATTCAACAGGATACTGCCGTCGCGCTGGTACATCACATCGCTGACCTTCAGGCGGCCCAGATTGGACACGCGCAGTAAGGTATTATAGGCCACAAACAAAAAGGCCAGATTGCGGCGGTCTTTCAACCGGGGGGAGTCCTGCCACGCGGTATCCAGCCGGTTTAAGTCCGCGATGCGAAAGGGGATCGCCTGCCCGGTCTGCTCCCCGCGCACCACCGCCAGCCGGTGAATTTTTTTCAGTACCCGTTTGACTTGCTGACTGTCACCGGGGGGAATGAGTCCCGCCTGCCGGTGCAACAAATTCAGCATGGCAGCACAACTGCGGATCGTGGCTGGGGCCAGCCCGCGTTCATGCAACTCCCACAGGTAATCGCGCAGATAATCCGCTTCCACCGGCAGATAAGAGCGCCCCTTGGCAAGACACCACTGGCACCACTGACGCACTGCGCTCATAAACTGACGCCACGTATTGTCGGCAAACGCCTCCTTATCTTTGATAAAGGCATTGAGGTTGCGTAGCACCTCCTCATTCAGATCCGGACTCTCCGCGATCAGTGCCCCATCACGGCTCGTTGTCTGCAATTCTCCTGCCATCACTATCCCCTTTTTTCGTTCGGTGGCGCTGCGTGAAAAGCACGGCGAATAACCGCCGCCTTTTGTCAGATTTCACGGAGACGCGTCATTGACTGTTAATTAAAAGCGTGAGCGATTTCTCACTGACCGTGACCATTTCAACCGGTCGCAATCCACATCCGGCCGACATGATACCCGTCGCAATGATTGTTATGAGTGACCATCCTCATGCTGACGGTCACGCCCTGCCCGTTTTTATGCTGTCTAAGGTGACATAAAGCTAATTATGTCACCTTAGATAATGAAGGTCAATTCCGCCCAAAGTGGGGGGAAGGATGAGTGGAATCAATACGAGGCGAGAGAATTTTAATTTCACATAGATATAATCGCATTGGTTTTTATTACAGATGATAATTTTACCGCTAGGCGAGATTTTCTTCACACCACGGAAAATGAATACAATGGAAATTACACGCTATACCACACAAACACTTATCACGATGGCAAAGGAATTGAAACTGGATCTGCATGACTGTGCATTGTCGCATATTCTTGCGCGTCACTTGTATGGACTGCGTGATGTCACCCATGTTGACGGTACGCCGTGTGACTACAAAACAATTGCGCGTCATGTGTTAAATAACCTGAAATAACGCGCTCCTTTGCCACTCTGATGAAAGTTAAATTCTAACTAAATTTTTATTACTTTTCGCAAACCTGATAAAGTTATAAATACATATGTTCAAGATAAAACCCGTTAGGAGTGGTCAATGGATGCTTTCAATGACAGTATTTTTGAGGAAAGGTATAAAAACTTTCTAAAAGTACGCAATTCATGGATGAAGATAATCTTCAAACACGCGGTGTATACCGATATCAATGCGCAGGGCGAGGCTCGCCGCCCTGTAGCGATCATGACCGATAAAAAAACACTGAATAAAGTGGAAGACCTGTTATTAGCCTGGCAACAGTTTGCTGATTTCGCGGAGCAACGCCGTGCCCTGGGGTTATCTCCCATCTCATCACTGATTTACTCCCCAGTGCCTGAAATCTTGAGGGACGGAGATCACTTTTCTATTGGCGAATTCGAGGCAACCAGTACCCAGAATATTACCCGTGAAGATATTCTCAGAAAAATAGATAAAAAACTCAACCAATTGTACCGCGCGACAATCAAACATAAACTGAGTATTATCGATCTGGAATTAGATAAAGAGCTGATTGAGAGTTATCCCGCCGGCACCAAGTTTCGTCGCCGTTTAAGTGGCTACAGAGATATCATCATCGATCTTCGTAAAAAGACGGAAGACGACAATCACACTCCCCTGCATCGCGTCGGAACGTATGGCACCGTCATTGACGGTAACAGCCTGCATTCACCCGATGCCTATGACATCAACCGGGGCGAGAAATTAGTCCAAAAAAGCTATTATGACAAGGTATCACCAATACGTTGTTCTTTGTTTGCCGGTGGCAACCTGTATCTCACGACGGATATAGAAAAAGCGAAAACCGCGCATAAAAATGCACACCAAAAAGCCAAAAAAAACAGCAAACTCAAAGCCCTTACCCGTAAAGACGACGGAGGCAGTCTGGCTGAAAAAGAATCACAACGCCTTGATAGAATCACCAAAGAAAAACAGAAAGCACAACAGTATGTGCAAGAAAACACACACGATTGATTTTTTATCCTGTCCGCCCAGGAGGGATTGAATGCCCTGTATCAAATTCAACGAATAGCTATAACGACAGCGCCTAAAATGCGATACTTTTCACGTTAATACGTCCTTTACGTTCGTCAGTTTCCTGAACTGACGATAGACACTGACCGTTAGTCTTCACCATCGTAATCATCAAGATATTGCATCGCTTCAGAACGGGTCGCCATCTCTTCAAAACCTACCTCTTCATAAGCCGGGACATAATCACATAACATGCCAAAACAAAATGTATCCCACCTATCCGGAGAGCGAATATTCAATTTCGCTCTCATCATTTCTTTTTTCATGATCACCCAGCGCCCGTTCTCATCAATCTTGACCGGAATTTTTGACGCCTGCTCTGCGGTCTTGCTGCTTTTATCCAGTCGCATTCGGCCACTGCGGATCGCCCGTTGTGCGGCAATATTGGCGTAAGCGCGCTGATTGATGTACCGGTTACGATCATATTTGCTGAACATCGGTTTCCCCCACCGGATACGCTGTACATCGCGGCCACGACGCTCCAAGATACTCGCCGTATCCGACCCCACTCCATCACTGTCCACCACGAGGCTGATATTGGGATACACGGCCGGATCACACTCCAGATGGATAAATTCACCAAACTCCACCGGATCACATGCCCCGTCCATTTCGACTAATTTATAATTAACCAACCGGCGCTTGTCGCCACGGGCCCCCGATACCTTACAGATATTCAGGATGGACTTATCCCGCCCGTTACCGACGTCACACAAGGCGACCCAGCCCCAGCCTTTTTCAAGGAAAATCTGACGCCTTGCTGCCCTGTCGCATTCATCCCGCCCCAATAAATATCCCGTGACCGACTTCGGAAACTGGCCTAATACCTTGATTTGGTATTCCACGCTGTCGCGGCCACCGTATTCCGCCAGCTTCATTTTGATAAACTCCGGTTCAACCAGCGGGGACTCTTCCGAATTCAGCGTTATTGCCACATACAGGCCATTGGGGTTATCGGAATGTTTGGCGAGGCTGTGATGGGTATCGTAGAAATACCCGCTGGGGCGCGTCGGCTGCGACAGTAACAGAATCCGGTTATCTTTCTGTGTCAGCGCACCGGTAATGATACCAAAGGCTTTATCGGATACCCCGGATGCTTCATCTATAATGTAAAACAGGTATTCGGCATGTTCACCGGCCAACGCCTCTTCATTCCCCAAACGGAAGCCTTTGGGAATGACTGTCCAGACGCCCTTACCCCCAACCGCGTAAAAGGCGGTATCTGTCAGGATAAAGTAATTTTGCAGCCACGGAAAACGCCGGATACATTCATGCCAGTTCACCTTCAGGTATTTAAATATCCCTGTCATGACCTGCTGAATTTTGTTCGCAATGATGATCACACGGGCATTAGGATGAAACAGGATGAAACACAGGATCATGATACTGGTCATGTCGGATTTACCCGTGCCGTGACCGGACGTAACACTGGTTTTACTGCCGCACTCCTGTACGGACTCCAGGATCAGGTCTTGCTGCCAAGTGGGGGTTTTACCGAAAAGATGGACAGCGGCTAGTCCCCAGTCGTACCGGTATTTGATGACCATCTCCCGCCAGCGGGGATCGCTGACCACGCTGCGGGGTTTCTTTCGTCCTGAAGCCACTACCGTAAGTCCTCATCCTCGTAAATATCCTCTGTGGCCTCGTAATCATAATCCGGCGCTTCATCCAACGCATCCAGCCATTCACCTTCACGCCCTTCGCCCAGGCTATTGACATCCCCGTAACCGCCTTTATCGACAATGTGATTAACCTGTTGGCGTTTGTCTGCAATATAGGCATCACGCCCGGCTTGCTGCGCCCGATACGCTCTGGCTTGCCTGTCCAGTTCGTCCTGATCAATGATTTCGTTATCAACCTCTTCGCCCTGCGATTGTTTCAGGTCGTGGCGTACTCTATCCAACAAAGCGGGAGGCACTTTCCCCCCGTTGGACTCAATATACATCGCCGTTTGCATCGCATCCCAGTCCTGTTCCTGCTGGAGGTGATAAGCATTGGCAATCACGGTCGTCTCCCCCATCTTGGCCGTGTGCTTTTCCTCTTCACGGCGATCTTTCAGTAACCCCTGTTTGATTGATGTCATGGTGCGCATGAAATCAGTCATGGCATACGAACAGTCGTTCAGCATCTTGAGCTGCTTAAACACCGGATGTAGGGCACCTTCATCGCCGGTGTCAAAGTCGGCTTCCTGTTTTTCTAACTCTTCGATAGAGCGATCCCGTACCCGTTCCACGAGTTCAAAATGGGCTAATGCCCGTCGCATCAAATCCACTTCCAAGACATCCAGATAACCGGTATCCAGCAAGGTTTCGGCCTTATCAAAATCGATACTTCGGGGATAGGCATATCGACCATGTTTCATCGACGTTTCATTACCCGTCGTTAATCGGCGACCGGTGCCCCGTGGTAATTTTTGGTGCGTGATGTTTTTCGCCGGTGGCATGATCATTTTCGCGTTTTGGGTTTCGGCGTGATGGGCCTGCTGACGATGATCACCGGCGTCTGTGTCCGCCTTTGTCTTGTTCGGCCTCACACCAGTGTTGGCGCGGCTTTTCCGGCTTTTTTTCGGTTCTTGATTGGCAGCGATTTTGGCAGAATGATGATCATCTTTTGCAATGTGATCATTGCTTTGATCATCTGACAAGGAGGGATTAGCCGAACGGAGATAGCGCCGGGCGGTATTTGGATTCAGGTGATAATGTTCGGCATATTCACGGATGCTGATCCCCTTTTCAGCGCGTAGTCTATTGAAATTAGAGACGTGTTCCTGCCAGTTCATCCTTATCAACCCAAGTAAATGCCCAATACTGCTGATAATACACAAGCATTAATATGTTTGATGAAGGTAATTTTTTAAGCCATTTTTTTGCCAAGGATAAGGGCTTTCCCCCGCCAAAGTTCAAACCTCTTTAATTTTAAAAAATTAATTATAAAACAATGCATTAAATAAAAATAAATTACCCAAACACGAAAAACAGAATAAAAATAGAATAAAAATGGAATAAAAACAGAATAAAAATAGTTGATGTTTTTCCCACAATCTACCAAAATTACTCATGCGCAAATCTGACTAATGTCTTAATCATTAATATCTAAAACAGGGAAATATCATGAAGAAGTCTACCGATTCAGTTTCTGATAATGCAGCTGTGCAAAAACCGGCTTTAGCGGTCGTTGATGCGGATTCAGGTGAAACCACCATGCAAGAACCCATCTTCGTGGCCGTCGATGCAGGTTCCGGCAATATTGCCGTGCGTTTTGAACGTGACGGAGAATTTGAAAATTACATCATTCCTTCACGAGTACAACAGGGCCATGCCCATTCAATGGCATTAGACGCAGTAACCGCATGGCAAACCAAAGGGTATCACGGCGAAGACGTCACATTTTCAGTCGTCACTGGCGGTGACGAACTGGTCAATACCTGCGATCCCCGTTATCAGATCAGTCCTGCGCATCGTGTTCTGGTTATCAATGCGTTGGCTCAAGTAGGATTAGGTGGACGCGATATCATCTTGGGCGAGACGCTGCCAGTTAACCAATTTTACAATGACTCCGGTAAGATTGACCAAAAGCGTATTCAGGCCAAACGAGAGAGTTTAATGACACCGGTCGAAAATGTCTCCGGTCAGAGAAAAGCCCCTCGCATTCTGGACGTTATCGTCTATCCAGAAGCCGTTCCTATCTATGTGTCAGCCTCAGTGCTTGCGGATATGAGTCCTAATCCCGCACTGGAAGGCGCAAAAAAAATTCTGGTTGTTGACATCGGACGCTTTACTACCAATGTTGTGGAATTGGATGAACATTACCAGATAGTGAGATGGAGCACCTTTGAACATGGTGTACATATTCAGTTAAACCGTGTCCATGCGTTACTTCAGGAGCACGCCGAAGAGCTGGGAATTGCTGAAGCCAAAGAAATTCATCTTGAATCGATTGATATGTTTATTCGTCGAGGGTATATCGGCTCCAGCCTAAAATCAGCAGAAGACAGACGAATTAGAATTGATTCCGTCGTCCAGCAAGCCGCAATCGAACATTCAAATATCATTCGAGAGGATATCCGTAACGTGCGTCGTAGCCTTGATGATCTGGATGTGATGGTTATGGGTGGCGGAGGCAGCTATACCATCGGCGGCAAACTGGATTACCTGACCGATTGCACGACGGACTGGGGCTGCCCTGTTTACATTTCTGAACAACCTGAATATGCCACTGTTCGTGGTGTTTATATGGCGCTCATTGGAAATAAAGAGCAAATATTAGCCAATTTGAGAGAGGCATAAATGGCAACACCAAACGTGGTGGTTCGCGCAGCAACGCTGGACGAGCACGGCAAAGCAACCTCCCAATTTCGGGAGGAATACCAGAGCCTAACTGGTCACACCAGCAAGCGCATGAAAATCACAAAAGTGATCCGTTGCGGCCAGATTATTGAAGCAGCAGGACTGACTAACTTACTGTCAATTCTCGATAACGAAGAATTTTTCGCGGCTGATGAAAACTCCCGCAAAGAGATGGTAAAGAATGTCCTGTCATTAAATAATGTGGGTCACGTTGTCTCTGCTCCTGTGACGTTAAAAGAAACAGAAAAAAGAGACGTCCCACCAGCGGAAAAAAAAGCGGAAGCGGAAACACCTGTAAAGCATAGCACGGTGACACCACCGATAAAAACCACTCGCAAAATCGAAAACGAAGATGGATCAACAACCATCTTTGAAAAAGTCAGCCCTAAAAAAGGTACCGCCCCCGCTGCGCTGGCGGCATTAAACATTCCCATGCAAACTAAGAGTTAGCATCGATTCCCCCTTCTGCGGATAAGGTCATCCCACATCTGGCGTAATAAGGCTGCATTCTTTGCAGCCTTTTTTTCATCTTCTCTCATCCCACCAGCGGGAATAACTGTTTTTGAGAAATCAATGGTCATACCATGACGAGGCTTAAAGTGCGCCTGTGTGATGTGTCTCATTTCAAACGTTCTTGGCCGGACACTGGTGTCCATGAGGCAAATGATATTTTTGGAGGAACAAAATACATTCAGGCGGGCATAGACAAAATCTTTGTCTATTTCAACCTGTGGATGATAGCGGCGAATGGCATCCATGACCTCTCTCGCGGTCAGAGGACGGTTTTCTCTCAGAAGCACATCTGCCAAATGGATATTGGAGATTTTCTCTTTCACGCTCTTTTCCAAGAAGATTTTAAATGGTTTTTTATCTTACCTAAAAAGCCAGAAAGAGAAATAAATATCTATAAATTACAATAAGTTAATAATAAAATATGCAGTGATTATATGAAGATAAAAAAGGAATAAACATTAAAAATCGGTAACAATAGTTGACACTATCAATCCCTTCGGTTACTATTGTTACCAGTTGGTTGATGGAGTTAGTCAACCGTGTTCTTTAACAACGTGAGACTTAAAAGGAGTATTTTGTATCTCGTATCACAAAAACAAAGAGATTAATGCGGCAGTTTCATATGCCGTGTCTCAAGGCTGGATCTATATCAAACGTACTGGAAAAGGCCATGCGGTGGGGATATTACGCTGTGGTAGTGAGGATAAATGCCACCAAAAATCAGTTTGGGGGACACCTGATAGCCCCCAAAACCACGCAAAAGACATTATCTCATTGGTAGATAAGTGCAAATAATATCAAGGCCGTCAATCGGCGGCCTTTTATAAGTCTCACCTCTCAATGATAGGAAAGTAGAATGAGAGAATACGATTTTAGTATCGTGGTAGGCGGAAAGAAAATTACAACCGATGATGATTTATTTGATATATCCGACGCACTGTATGAGGCAGGATGCAGTGACTCGCATCCTGCTTCATATAATGGCACCTTGTACATTAATTTCACACGGAAAAGCGACAGTTATGCTCAAGCTGTGGCATCTGCTATAGCGAATATTGAATCAATCTCTGGTTTAAAGTGTTTATCGGTAGATATGGGGGATGTTGTCAGTTTAAGTGATGCCGCTGAACTGTCAGGAACAACAAAGGCGACTTTATCTCGCTATAGCAAAGGGAGCCGTGGAGCGGGTGACTTTCCGACGCCAGTTCAACGTGTAGACAGTAGCCGCCCGTTATGGTCTTGGACGGATATTGCTGAGTGGCTTGCGCAAAATAATCTCGTTGATAATGAGCTGGTGGAACAGGCTCGTATTACCGGAGCGATGAACGTCGCCTTATCCATCCGAAACAACAATTCAATGGATACTGTCTTCCAGTTTCTGTATGCCTTAAAATCCACTCATAACCGCACGGCAAGCGCCCTGTAGTTAACAACTATTCCTTTAAAAAAAGCAGTCTCACATTTTTGGCCATCTCAATGATGGCCTTTTTTTACGCTGTCATTCCAATAGATATGATTCAAATCAAATTCACTTCTCGTGATAGCAGGCTGCAAACCGTTAGCGAACCGTATTTCGTTTTCAGAGGATTTGATAAAACGCCATTGTTTGAAAAGCAAGCCTGTCAGCGTGGGATCTATACTATCTGGGAAACAGCCAATACTATCTCGTAAAAATAATAAGGCTTCCATTCTTTCAGAAATCCCTTCTTTTATGCGCTCAATTTCATATTCGTGCATCACATTCTGCCTTGAATTTTAAATAATATGGCGTTCTAGCGACAAATAGAACAGTATTCATACACCCGTTCATCACAATTAAAACCCTCGTTTGATGATCCGCCAAAATGAACCCCATAAACGGCGTACAATGACTTTACCGTGATACCTGTGTATGTCTCTGGATTCTACCATCCGTTTTAACGCATCGCGGGAGCCTTTCACATAGCCTTTGTAGTACAACGAACAACAAGCCGGTGTGCCGATATCTAAGCAATAACAATTTCCTTTGTATCCATCCTGATAGCCTGCCACATACGATGACGATTGCCGCTGGCTTGCTTTGCTGATCAACATTATCTATGTTCCCTCACTTTTCCAACAAATCAGGCAGATTGCCAGAAATTGAAATGCTCGTTAAATGACTGGCGGATTACCAAGCACAAATACTCGGTGTTGGAAGTCGGTAAGGAGGTAAACCCTCCCCTTTGATATTCTTTCGCTATTTTGAAGGTTCTTCCTGTTTTTCCTGCCTGATTCCTTATGACATTCAACGCAGCATTTATTCCTAACGTACCGTAATGTATGACCTGATTTTTTACAGGGATTGCCTTCAAAATATTTATTGGGTTCCTCGATCATTAACTTGCGTCTCCGCTGGCACATACTGTTTAATGAATTGAACCAGACCAACCGCAGACGCCATGACCTCCCTGTAAAGATTCGGGTAATGACGATAAACTGTTTTGATTCGTTGCTGAACGTTCAGTCATAGTTATACCTCTTCATTCCATTGTTTTTCTGTCATCTTCCCTAAAAAACTTACGCCCGTAATCACTGAATTAGCACTAACACCCAGACTCGCTTGAGCCTCCAGTAAGCGAAGATGAGTGAGACGTGGTGTGGAATGCTTCACGATCACCGATTGCGCCTCCAGCCCTGATTGACTGAATGAGATATTGAAGTAGTAGAATTTTTTTGCCATTTTTAGAATTAGATTCTAACTAATAATTTATTTTAAAAGAAAAAATTAACCCAATAACAACCGATGCTTATCAAGCCTGATTTTTTTACCTAATGCGTAAGCGTAGTGATATTCGGCTACACATACCGGATCATGCTCAAAATCTTTCGGAAACCACACCTCACTGGCGAGCACCAGCATACATACCCGTGTGACCAACGATTCAAGGCTTGTTCCTTCGTGGTTAAAATGGTGTGGATTGCTGACGGTATACCCAGCGTTTTTATAGCCCTTTTCAATCAGCATTAAAATACTTTCATGAGTGGTCATATTCAGCGGAACGGAAAGATACACCCTGTTAGGCACGATAGACCGCCCAATTATCTGCCAGCTGATCCTGCACCGACGGATTCCAAGAAATAGAGATGCCATCCGGCGTCGTAAATAAGAATTCGGCATGTTCATCAGGTTGATGTTTATCACAGTGCAATTTCACACATCCCCCCGCCCAATTCACACGATAGATACTGTAGTCACGCTGGATCATGAGGTTCAATGCCGACGGATAATTCATTAATCTGATATCAGGAATATTCGCCTGATTTTTATGTACATTATCCGCAAAAAGCGTAGCGATAATTGACTTTTGTTCTTTAGATAAGCAATAGGCGTAATCAGACGTTGCCTTGTAGATCATTTTCCACAAATTTTTCACCCCGCCTACAGCATAATGCAATGCGGCTTTTTTGATATTAGCACGTTTGAATAAGCTGTCGGATTTAACTTTTTTACCTTTATTCTCAATCGATAACTCAATCAGACAAGCCATACAGTGCGCTATTTTTCGTTTAGTTGCATCACGCTTAACAGAAGGATTATCCAGTAACCATTCGTAAAATAATTCTTCATTAAATTTCATTGTTTACCCCTTCCACAAATGATCATTTTTATGCGCTGATAGCGTTGCCCCAGCCGCTAAACACCAATACTGCATTACCACCTCAATGGCTTCATGCTCGCCATAGACAACGACACAGTAAAAACCATCCTCAGATAACGTATTCAACCATTGTTTTTGCTCTTCAGACGGTTTGTTAGCCCCGTGTTTGAACTCAAGACGCATTCCGTGGTAACACCCCCTGGCTAAATCTAACGACACATCGGGATATCCCTTTCGTTGACCTTCCGCTCTCAGATGCTCACCGGTTTTTTTATGGCGTAATCCGCCGTTCGGCGTCGAATGCAAACGTTTATAAATATCTGGTGCATTCATCTCGCAATGATGGAAAAAACGCACTTGCGCGTAATGTTCATGGTTGCCTTTCAGCAATTCCGGTTTTTTTGACAATCGTTCTAAAGCTACTGCATGTGGGGAACGCACACTGTTATTGAGTTTATCCCAACGAACAGAGGCATCAGTGGTGAGGTTTTTTTTGCCCTTTATGGGTTGTCTTTTCTTCTTCGTCCTTGCGCAATAGTCGCTATACCATTCCTCGGAAGCCCTTAGCATTCTCACTCCAAAAACATTTTCTAATTCAAATCAGTTAACAGTGAAGTGGCATACCCATCGAACAAGATAGAAAACGGATGCTTTCTTGAAAGGTTCATCTTGTTTTTTTACAGAATAAATATCGACCTAAAAATGACAGTATCGTATTCAGCAATTTAAAATCTTAATTGTTCGCGTTCCGTTTTATGGTAATGCCTATACGCACAAAACCCGCCTCAAAGACGGGTTTTAACTCAGTGCATAAAATAGATTACAAACGCCTTTCATTAATTAGATTCTAAACATTTTTTTAAAAACATCAAACAATATATACAACTTTTTCATATAGATACTAAACATTGTTATAAATTGATTCTAATCTTTTTATATTATAATTTAGGATATCATCCCATTCCTGCATTTCGCACTCCCTCACCAGCCCCACCTTAACGCCATTCGACGGCCGGATAATCCAACCCCAGTTATCGGGGTGTTTCTTATTCCTGAGTTCAAATACTTTCAGAGAATAACTAAAATTCAGGAGATACCCTCGCTTATCAGCAAGGCTCACTAACTCATCCCGTGTGTAGTGCCTTTTTTTAACCGTCTTCTGAACGTTATTCATCATCTCCCCCTAGACAGGATCAATGCTTCCACATCCTCATCGTTGCTGAACCACCAATACGGCTCCGTATCCTCAGCGTCATCATTCACATCAAGCAGATGATCCGCTGAATAAATTAATCCCCTTTCAAAGCGCTCATACGAATAGAGATGCGCTGCCACCACAATCAACGCCGGGCGGCTCATGGTGTAAATCGCGGCCACATCCGTGTCAACTAGCACCCCCAATGCCTTCTCTCCCTGGGCGATAATCAGTGATTTCATACTCGGCCACCACGCCCCAAAAGAACGATACAACCGGGGTTCTGCCTGTAATCGGGTAATCAGGTTTTTAATATAGAACGCAACATACTCTTTTTCTGTTTTTGTCCCGATAGCCTCGGCCAGTACGGTTTCCAGATAGGCTTCTGAGGGCTGAATTGTGTCAATTAATGTCGTCATTGATTTTAAAGCGCCCTCGCAGGGCGCAGCTCCTAGTAAAGTCGTCATTATTCATACCGTTGAATCACCGATAGGATATCATCAAGTGCATGGATTTTCGAAATCAGCCACCAGCTACCGGCCAGCTCCTCACTCGGATTACGGCCATTGTAGTATTTTGCGCTGAAATCCGCTTTCAGATCGTCTTTTGCCGCAAACAGTGCGCCGTCTTTGCCTCGCATATCATTAAAACAGTAACAGCCATCAGGCGCATAGTCATAGCGGTTCGCGCCTTTGCCACCCTTAATCGCAGTGCTGTTAGTTTTCACTACAAGATTGTTTTCCAACTGCGCTGCTCGCATTTCTTGCGCTTCTTTTTCGATTTGGGCTTTTTCGGCGTGGGCTTTATCAGCATCCTCCTGAGAAATCAGGCCCGCTTTAACCTTGATGTTATCCCATAATCCGTCTTCATAACGTGCTCGGTTGTAATGCTTATCAATCGCCGCCACCAGTTCTTTACGTTGCTGAACGTCCAAGAAATGGGATTCCGTAATGTCATGTTCTTCAACAAACCCCAAAGCAACCGCATCAGCAAAAAGATTGGCGAAATCCGTTGTAAATACCCCACTAGATTGAAAGTAATTACCATCAAAACCATGATAGCTCGTAAAACCTTGAACACGCTCTACCACGGTTGCCAGATTCGCGTTTAACGCGGATTTAAACACCCGATAGGCGTTATGCGCTTCCACTTTGCCCTGAGCTGCCACCGTATCGTTTATGCGCGTTGCCATTACCTGACATTGCTGAGTAAATTCCCTCTCAAAATCAGCCTTATTTCGGTACTGGGGAGGCGCACGGAATGAATAACTCGGCAGCTCTCGCTGTAAAAAAAACGCAGCATCGTAATAACCATTCATCAGAAAAGCCGATACCTGAGATAGACCTGTGCCTGACAGATTGGCGTTTTTGTTACGATATTCTTCTACTTTGCGGGAGAGATATTCAGCAACCCGTTCAGTAACCAATGACGGGCTGGCCGTTTCGCCATAACTGTCGATTGCTGTTCTATAGTCAGAACCAAACAAGGCGATTAAGAAATTTTTAGACACAGCACCAGAGAACGCCTTTCGGTAATGCTCTGCCACGTTGGTTTTCAACACATCATCGTTGGAATCAGGATAAACGATCTTATCCGCATTCTCGCTCAACCAGTTTACAGGCAATTGCGACACCTTAAAGGCGTCAAAGCCCTTACTACCTCGGTAAAACACGTCATAATCATTAAAGATTAATTCGCCAGATTTAAGGTAAGCATAAAATTGCTGTTGGTTAAGGCGTGATGCTACCTCTCTTATCTTTACCCCACCAAACATCCATATTTTTAATTCCAGCTCACTTTCGGAAAAATCAGCTTCAGCTCTTAAAGACGTGACTTTAAGAGGCACAGCATTATTAAATTCAGCATCATTGCGCTCACTCCATAACTGATCGACGGTGGCGATACCAGTATCAATGTTGATGGCCTTCACCCGCACCAAAAACTGCGCAAAGTAAAGAGAACCATGACGATATGGCATCCGGCAATGATAAACCCGACCCGTGCGGAACACGCGCTTATCTTTAGCGATATAATATTCAGCCCCATGCTCCAGAATATCTGGCTCCACATCCAGATAACCGGCATCAATGGCGTGTTTAATCTCTGGCCGTAATCGTTTAATTAAACTCTCTGATTTACGTATACGAATTAACATACGTTCCAGCTTGGCGATGGCATCCGTATATTGGGCTATCTTTTCTCTGAGGTGTTTTTGCAATTCCGGTGATTGATAATATTCCCCCTTCAGATCTGTTTTTGCTTTCTCGATTTCTGCCTGATAATCCTTGATGGTCTTTTCAACCGACTGAGAATCCCCTTTACTGGCGTGTTTCGCCTTCAGATAATTAGCCAAATCAATCTCGGCGCGTTGTTTGGCCTTGGCCTTGGCGAGGGCTTCCGCTTTTTCGATTTGCTCACGGCGAACCCGTTCACGCTCTTCCGGATCGGCGGCTAACAGTAAGCGCATTTCCTCCGCACTGTTGGCATCGGCATTTGCCATGATTGCGGCATCCGATGTCAGAATCTCCTTGATCCAGTTGGCCTTGCGCTCCAGCGTATCCAGACGAAACTCATCAAATGACCCCTGCCCACAATAGTAATACGCTTCCACACGGGCCGCACTGGAACCCACGCGCGCCCCACGCCCGTTGCGTTGATTCAGTGAAGCGGGTGTCCAAGGTAACGTTAAATGGTGCATCGCTGTCGTGCCAATATGCAGGTTAATCCCCACTTCCGCCTTCTTATTACAAATGATGATCGGGGTTCGGCCTTCGTTGTAATCGGCGGCGATTTTTTCTATCCCCCCCAATGAAATTTCGTTCTGGGCGGCCACATACTCATCGAACGCCGCTTTTTGCGTATAATATTTATCCAACTGGTCGGGTGTCGCGTCTTCTCTCGGCTCGGCCGGACGTTTGACCTTTTTCAGCTTTTTCGTGTTGGATTTTGCCGCCTGAGTCACCGTCGTGGCGTTCAGAATACCGATTTCTTCCCGCTTCATGCCTAGCGCCTGAGCAATGATGCGGCGCAGTTTTTCATGCTGGGTTTTTTCATCCGAAAAGATGATTTGCTTACCGCCGCCCACCATACATTTTTTCAGGTTAGCAATTAACTTGGAGTATTTTGGCGGAATAGGGTGCGTAATATCATCTTCATTCAACCCAAACAGGGATAAACGACTAATCACGTCCTTTTCATAGAGTTCAGAGACAACCAGAGAAACAAATTTCCCCTCTGAGCGCACGATGGCCTCTGAACTGGCCGTGAGGGTTTCGTCTTCATCTTCATCTTCATCCGTCTCGGTGACACTGAGCGGCAAATCATCGCGCAACGCTTTCACAGCATTCAGGTGAGCATGATCAAAGCGGAAGGTGATGGTGCGATTATATAAATCCGGATCGGTACATACCCTGTCCATATCCCGGATAATCGCAAAGATAGAATCAGCGGGCTTGTCTTCTTCCTCGCTGCCTGCTTCTTTGCCTTTGGATAACGCATCAGCCCGCTGGCGCAGTTCTTCATAAACGGCCTGCTGATAGGCCGTCATCGGCACCGATTCAGTGCGGGGATCTACCGTTGGGATGGCGACTTCGTTGGACACATCCTTCGCATCTTTCAATGTCGCCCATCGATGAAAGAGGCCGCGTAATCCGTCCAGATTCTGAAAGCCGACCAAGCCTAATTTGGTTTCAATCTCCCCCGATATTTTTTGCACCTGCACGGATTCGGTCATGCCGAACACCTTCACGAAGTCGTCCGGCGTATAAATCCCCATGCGCTGCCATTCGTCCATCGGGATAACATGAGACAGCATATTGAAGGCATCAATCGGACTGTTAACCAGCGGCGTGGCCGTCAGCATGACCGAACCACGGCCATTATTATTTTTCATCAGATACGCATTTTTGACCGCCATATCGCGGGCCGATTTAGCCAGTGCCGACGTGGGTAAATAGGCCAGCATCGATGCCTCGCGCCCGGCAGAATAACTGTTGCGATAGTTATGACCTTCGTCAATGATCGCATTATCAAATCCCATATCTTCAAAATAGGGATAATCCTGCTTTTTCTGACTGCCGGTGTTACTGCCATCGGCGAGAATGCGGTTTTTCTTTTGCGCATCCTTGTGTTTTTGCCCATCCAGATTGACGCGACCGGCTTCGGCATGAGCAAAAAGCAAATCATAGGCATTGTCCCTGATCGTCTCTTCCCTCAACGGAATAGCCGCATACTGCTCTTTGGTCATGACCACCGCACGATAGTTCGATTGCGGGATCTGGTTCATTCGCTCTTTAATGGTTTCGTTGCTGGCGATTTTGATACCGTTACGGTAAAGCTGTTTACCGGTTTTCTTATCCACCACCGGCTGACCTTTCTCATTCAGTACCGGCACCAGACGGTGATTGCCCTCATCATCAAACAGCTCATCGAGGCCGACAAACAGAAAGCCTTTTAAGGCTTCTTTGCTGTAGAACGACTGGGCTTCATGATACCAGTTTTCCAGCACCGCTTTCGGCACCACAATCGGTGTGCGTTTGCTGCGGCCATTCTCGAAGTTATAGGCTTCCAAAGCCAGACCGGTGGTGGTCTTCCCTAATCCCGTCCCAAAGCCCAGTACGCCCCGGCCATCTTCTGACAGCCGTCTGACTTCCGCATTCTGATAACCGAAGGGCGTGCGTTTGCCTGAAATTCCACTGAGATTCAGGCTGGCCGCCGAATGCTCATACGGGATATAGGCATTGAACGCATCGTTGTACTGCTGAACCAGATTATCGACTTCATCATGCTGTTTAATCCAGACATTGAAATCCTCTTCCAGTCGTTTGATCCGTTCCAGATACACGGCCTCGTTCTGTCCGCGTGGCTTGATG
This sequence comes from Xenorhabdus sp. PB30.3, assembly GCF_963895965.1. Taxonomy (NCBI): domain Bacteria; kingdom Pseudomonadati; phylum Pseudomonadota; class Gammaproteobacteria; order Enterobacterales; family Morganellaceae; genus Xenorhabdus; species Xenorhabdus sp. PB30.3. The sequence continues at coordinate 63,901 of NZ_CAWQMW010000013.1, forward strand.
CCGTTGAGGTAATTTTCCAGCTGGTCAGCAAACCCGTCTTTGCCTCTGACGCGTTTGTATTGGGGGGTTTTTGCGCCGGTTTCTTTGTCTGTGGTTATCACGGTTTTATAACGGTAGCCCGTGAAAACCCCATGTTTGCCGCGATAAGCCAGATCGGACACTAGCTGACCGTCCTCAACCTCGACTTTTTCAATGTACTTCAGCGCGTCATAGCCTTGCTCCTGTAAAAATTCCAGAATTAGGCGGCGATCCATCCAACGTGCATTTAACGAAAACGAGATGTTATCGACTGCCGTCCATTTTCGTTTATTTTTGATTTCCACCAGTTGACGCAGATAATTTTCTTTCACGGCCCCCTCACGGGTATGAGGTAAAACGGCCAGAATCTGGCGGTTCATCAACCCGATATCCCCGCTGGTGGCTCTGTCCAGCGGTAAGACGTTACCGTCAGCGGAAATCGCTACCCCGTCTTTACCGGCAAGCCAGTCCAGCAATGCGTCATCATCCGGCGGTAACGCCCCCGTGTAATGGGCACGAAATTCAGCTAACGTCACCGGATCTAAATCAATCTGGTTAAACAGGTGACGAATGACCGCTTCCGGATCGGTGCTGTCGTGCGCATCCTGAACACCGACATCTAACGTTCCTTGTATCAGATCAGACAACTGCCCGTCTTTGGTCACACTGGCCTTGAATTTGAGCCAGTCTGCTGCCCCCGCACCGGATACCGTGACACGCCGCCCACTGTGGGGATTCGCCCCCCGATCCAACTCACTTTTGATGAGCTGTTCGACCTGAGTCCGCACCGTTTCCAGCTGTTCGCCCGCTGTACCGGATGCGATCAGATCCTGCATCACCGCAATGCGTTTCCCAATGATAGAGCCGCGATAGGTCTTTTCGCGCACGGAAGGCGATTGTGTCCGGGAAAAGGTGATAATACTGCGGTATTCGGGGGACAGGGTTTCAGGGTAGTCGGTGGCAATCGCCGACACCTGCTCAAACGTAAGGCTCAGTAACCCTTCCGGTGTCGAAAGGCGATCCGACAACTCGTTATAACTGGTGACACCGTAACGATCCGGATTCAGTTTCGTGGTCTTTGCGCCCGCATCGTATACCAGACGGCCCGACTCCATCTGATACCAGCGGCCGTTGATAAACCGTTTTTCGCCCTCCGCCATCGGGGAGAATGCCGGCGCGATCAGGTTCAGCGCGTCCCAATCAATGCGGGAATCAAACTTATGAGCCAGATTGCGCTTCATTTCGCTGGCAGTGATCTGGTCATTTTTCACCACCAGCCGTTTAAATTTCCCGCTGCCTTCTATGCTGGACTCGCCGTGTTGGAATTTCCGGCCTTCCCGCTCAAACCATTTCCCGGCAAGATACGTTTCCCATAACACATTTGCGGATTTCAGCGCAGACTCATCAGCCATCAGGATTTTTTCGGCCAGATCGACGGGGTGCTTTCTCAATACCCAGACATCCACGGCGGTGGCGGTGCCGTTCTCTTCAAAGGTGCCTGACGGCAGACGGTGCGCCCCCAGAAATTCGGCTTTACGCGAAACTTGTTCCCGTAATTTGGTGTACGTTTTGCCGCTGGTCATCCCGTAAGGCACCACAATACAGGCCAGTCCGTTCGGCTTAATTTTGTCCAGAATACGCAGCACAAAATACACGCCCACGTTTTTGACGTCGGCATACGCCGGATCGAGATTGGCAAATCCCCCCCGGCTGGCCCCGAAGGGCACGTTACCCAAGCAGCTATCAAAGTAATCATCGGGGGTATTGGCGGCCAGTTTTTCAAATGGGGAAACAGACACCTGATCTTCCGGGTGCAACAGCTGGTTGATACGACCGGATACCTCACTGATTTCTGTCGCGGTACAAATTACGCCTTTGGGTTTGGTTTCCTGAAAAACGCCGGTGGCCGCTGAAGGTTCCAGCATATTGCCGGTATCGGCACCATAGGCTTTCATCATCTCCCACATGCCCGCCGCCACATGCTGGGGGGTATAATACTCATACTCCGAACCGCCGATCCCCCCCTGCCCCGTGTAGCCCGCCAGCGTCTGGCGCTGCGCTTCCGTCAGTTTGTAGCCGTCAACATCCGGTGGCAGTGAATCCAGCAACGCAATGGCATCGGCATTGGCCTGTTTGCGGGTTCTTTCCAGGCTGACCCCCGCTGTTTTGGTCACGCCAAAGACAGCCGGTGATCGTGTCAATGAGGCCGAACGGATCACGCTAATCAGTTCAGCAATGCTGGTCACACCCAGAAACAACGAGGTGCCGTTGTGTGTAGAGGTTAATTTCTCGCCCAAGGTTCACGTCCGTAAATAAAGGTTTATTAGAATTGGCGATTCTAGTAAACCTTTAATTAATGACTGGCGGTAATAACAGTGAAATCCAAAACGTCGTGGTCACCAATAGACATTCTGCGCAAATTACTGCCCGCACATTCTGAGCAGGATGATTTGCACGGCGTCCCTATCGCAGGCAGCAATGGCGCTATCGTTTCCCGTTCGGGAATGGCGCTCTATCCCACGCCCAATAAACAGGACGATACCGAGGTGTTCACCGCCACCGGTGACGAGATCAAGGCCAGTGCGCAACTGCCGGAAGAACGGCTGTCCAGATACGCCATTTTAAGCATGATGGCAAAATCGCCCACCGTGGCCGCAGCGCTGAACATTCATATCGCCAATGCCCTGAGCATGGATAAACAATCCCGATCCATCATTACCATTGAGCCGAAAGACATCGCGGATAAAGCCCTCAGTGCGCAGTGTAAAGCCCTGCAAGGCGATCTGGGGACGTTAATCAATGCCAACCTGCCCAACTGGGCACGTATCATGACGGTGTTTGGCACGGCCTATATCCGCCCCTATGCGGAAAAAGGGAAAGGCATCATTGCGCTGGAAAGCGATTACCACACCCTGCCCCATTTTGTGCAGGAATTTGTGCGCGGCGGTCAGCTGGCCGGATTTACCGGCGAGTTTTTACTGCATCCGGAGACGTATCAACGCGTCATGGCGCAACCGTGGGATCTCATCGCCATGAAACTCCCAACGTGGGTGCCCAGTTATGACCATCGACCGATGATTTATGGCAGCAAGGGATTTAGCCTGCTGGCGTCCATCGGTGAATCACCGTTAAGAGAAACCCAAAATTACGGGAGCAGTTTTCTTGAACACGCCTATGAAGCCTTTGTGAATCTGTGTGATGCCCTGAAAGCGCTGAAAGCCACCCGAAACAATGCGGCCAAAGTTGACCGCCTGGTTGCCTTAACCACCAATACCCTTGATCCGGTACAGGCGGCCAGTTACACCCGCGCCGTGACACAGGGATTAAAACGCAACGCAGTCGAAATCCAGCGCCGCATGATGAACGGCAACGCCCTGCCGACCGTCATGAACCATGTGATCCCCGTGATGAGTGACGGGAAAGGCGGCATCGTGATTGATACTCAAACCATCCCGGCCGACATCAACGGCATAGAAGATGTCATGTTTCACTTGCGCCAGCTGGCCGCCGCACTGGGTATCGATGCCACCATGCTGGGCTGGGCAGATCAGATGAGTGGCGGACTGGGGGAAGGGGGCTGGCAACAAACCTCAAGCAGCGCGGCCGAGCGCAGCGACTGGATACGACACGGGTGTACCGAGGCCATCTATCGCATTATTGATATTCACTGTGCCTACAAATACGGCAAGGTGTTTCCGCCCCATGACCGTCCCTATCAGATCACCTTTAATTCCCTGAATACCGCCATTCAGGAGCAGCGCAACCGCGAACTGGATAGCCGCGCCAACTACTCCGCACAAGTCGTGACGGTGGTCGATGCCCTGCTTAACAATCCGAAAATGAGTGGTTCGGACACCTTCATGCAGTACACCTTAGCCGACACGATGGAGATTGATCCCGATACCGCGCAGGCCATGATAAAAGAATTCAACGCCACGCCGGACGAAAAAGCGGACAACGACATGATGGAATCCGCCCCGGCCACCGGAGCCAGAACCGGACTCGATATCGACGCCATGAGCCATGACGAACTGAAAACCCTTGTTAAATTTATGACCCATTAAATCACCTTCATGCCAATGTGTAAGGAAAAAGATGAATAAGCTATTAACCGTCACCGACCGTTTTTCGGTGATTGACAACATTCGAAAACATACCCCCCAGAACGCCCGAAACTATGTGCTCAGCTCTGTTAAAGCCTCGCTGGAGAGCCAGGAAGTGAAAGAGCGGATAGCATTAGGGGAACTGTTCGGCTTTTATGGTCACGGTCGCCGTGAGGAATACTATAAGCGCACCGGCGAGCTGCGATTGCCCGAAACCAGTATTATCATGGTTGAGGGTAAGCCGGTGGCGTTAGATAACGTGCCCTCTAACCGCACGGTCGCGGTCAGCATTGATGATGCCGGGATAGTCAGTCACTCTCAGGAAATTTTAGACACGGACACCGGGCGCATCGTTCAAGGGATGGATCGCTCACGCGCCGGGGGCTGGAGTTGGGTAACAGGTGGCTCAGACAGCCCGTGGAAATCGGTGGTACGCCGTTTTTATGGCTTTGATTATGTGACGACCCCTAACTATATCAGCCTTGACCGTGAAATCATGATGTCGGAATCGGTTGCAGTCCGACAAAACCATATTGTTCAGGTCTTCGTGAACGCCGGATTTACCGAAAATGCCGCCATTGACCTCTGTGAGCATTTTGAAAAAATGCGTGAACGCGACATGATGATCGAATCTGTCAACCGCGCTCAGACTGCGGAAGGTGAGTTATTAATGCTATCCGGTCATGTCCTGGCACTCAATCAGAAAATCCAGTCGCAAGAGGCGATGCTGGAAGCCGTCCAGCGCAAAGAAACCCTGCGTCAGCATTACCTGCAATCCGCCATCGATAAATTGCCGGTGTTTCTGTCTGCGGCACAAAAACAGGCGATGTTAAGCATGGAAACGGAAGGCGATTTACAGACGGTGGAAGCCATTTTCGAATCTGTCGGGCAGGTGGATTTTGACCGGCTGCCATTAGGCCAGCGGACAGGCTATCAGCCCGCACCACATAAGCGCGCGGCTTCCTCACTCAGCCAAACCCCTATTTTTTCATTAAAGACTGAAAAGCCGCCAAAATTTAGCTAAATCGTCTGATACTGGTGGGTAATTATATATTATTGTGACAAAACTTGATCTTATCGATTTTGCTCATACACTGAATGAGCCAATTCAAGATATTTCCATCCGTTTTGTACAAAAGCCCAAAAAACCAACTTTACCGAGGTTTTTTGGGCTTTCTTCTTTCAGGCAGGATTAAGCATCGTGCCAGATAGGAACGTGCCCCGCATAGGCCGCAATATAGTGCGGTGCAATGATACGTCGGGCATCATCCAATGATGCCGCGATAACACTGACTCGCTCTGGACAAGATATCCTGACAGTACGCGGTTGGGCACAAAAAAGAAATTTATAGGACTTTGGGCGCAGATGTGTGCAATGACGATTAATCATGATGGAAAATTCTCTACAATGGTAAAGACATCACCACCATAGAGGCTCCAATCTCTGAATTGGCGGTGAGCTGAACGGAGTTTGGAGCTACCGGACATTGTAGAACCCGGCCAGCCTTTCGGCTGCTCCGTCCCGCCCACCATAATTTTGGTACGCAAAGGCACTGACACAAAAAAGACGCGGACGCGTCTGTGTCTCTACAATGATCTTCGAGGCTCCAATCTCGACAGTAGGATTGACTACTGCTTTATTAAAATAATCCTTTCCAAAGGTTCATGTCAACATTTCGTTAGTATTTTACAATGATCTAGAAATTAGATTCTAAATAAAAAACAAATAAAAAATTAAAAAAAACATTAAAAACAATAAAATAAAACCAAAAAATAAAAATAATCTAACTATTAAATTATTTCTATATTGATTTAATCATGAGATCGCGTGTAGGATCGCCCCGCGTTGCAGGCTTTGCCTATCACAACACTGTATTAAAAGCCAGTAAAAAATAGATAGGCAAAAAAAAGCGCCAGCTCACTACGCTGACGCTCTTCTTTTCACCTTTAAGGTGATGCTTTCTTGTTTGCAGCAAGAAAACCCATGAATATTTTATCGGAAACAAAATATGCAAGTTACTAAGGACAGTATAAACTCACGCAACCCATACATCAAGAAAAACGGGCAGATTTCGGGCTATGGCCTGAACCTGGTTATCAATTATTTACCGATTGAAATTCTTTCCCGTCCGGCCAAACAAATTTTATCGGTTGTCTCCGGCGTCGCTTCATCGACATCCGAATACAAGATCTACAAAACGAAACGCAACCTGAGCATGGAGTGCGGGACTTCCATTGCGACAGTCCGCCGTAACCTGAATAAAGCGGTATCCGCAGGGATCTTAACGAAAACCTATGTGTTTGATCCTGACGCCGGTCAACAAGCCACAGAATACAAATTTACAGATTCATTTCTGAGTGTTGCCCTTGATTGTATACAAGCAATAAAAGGGTTTGTACGTAAGGATATTCGAAAAATTATCCGCTGCATTGGTGACGTCTTTCAGGACAAATTTAAGTCGCTGTTATCCCCCCTCCCCCCCGATCAAAATGCACAGGGCACCCCCGATCAAAATGAGCGACAAAGAAAAGTAAGAACTTTAGACCAAGAAGAAAAACAAAAGAGTATGCCGGTTAAACCGGAACAATCTTCTGTCAATATAAAAACAAGTCAAACCGTTTTAGCCGAACGAGCAAAAACGAAAGCGCTCGACCATGCAGAAAGTGAGAATATCAAACATGCCGAACGCAGTGCATTACGGGAAAAACTAACTAATCTAGTTAAACGTCAAACGTTTTTATCATGCCGTTCTCAATCACGATCCACCAGCAATCACACTGGGGTAAGTGTTTCCTATCGTCACCGGATTGACCAAGAAGCGGAACAAGCGAGGCAGGAAACGGAATCACGCCTTGCAGCGGCAAAAGAAAGAGGATTTGATCCACTAAGTACCGTGCGTAATATCATGAATACGTATTTCACTCACCAAAAAGAGACTTGTTAACAGGTCTTAAAAGAACTAAGATAAGACTTATTAACTGGTCTTATTGTGAGGGGTTTATGCCAAACCAAATTTTGAGTGATACTACCGCAAGTATTAGCGAACTAAAGAAAAACCCAATGGCTACAGTGAATGCGGGTGCCGGTCATCCAGTCGCTATTCTGAATCGAAATCAACCCGCATTTTATTGTATACCCGCTGAACTCTATGAAATGATGCTTGATTTGATTGATGATCAAGAACTTACCAGATTAGTAAAAGAGCGCGAAAACCAACCGTTAATTGATTTTGATTTGGATAACTATCTGTGAGCTATAAGATAAAATTCAGGGAAGATGCGCTAAAAGAATGGAATAAGCTAGATCAAACGATTCAGAAACAGTTCGCTAAGAAACTGAAAAAATGCTGCGAAAACCCACGTATTCCATCCGCAAAACTACGAAGTATGCCAGATTGTTATAAGATCAAACTCCGAACATCTGGCTTTCGCTTGGTTTATCAAGTCATAGACGGGCAGCTGATAATTGTAGTAGTTGCCGTAGGAAAACGTGAACGTAGTGATGTTTATAACTTGGCTAGTGAGCGTTTACGATAGTTAATTTTTAATATTCGACTAATTTAGAGCATCTAAAAGGTACAGATATGGCTAGAAAAAACAAAGATAAGGATATAGAAACACTCAACGTAACCACATCTGTACAGATGAGCCTTTTTGAAATATTAGAATCTCCAGTTAAGAAAGACGATTACTCCAACACCATCGAACTTTATGATGCTCTACCCAAATATATTTGGGATCAACGAATACACGAAGATCTTTCTAACGCTATTGTTACTAGAGAATGCAACATCCGAGGACAACAGTTCACTATAAAAATCAAACCAGCAATTATAGAGAAGGATGATGGTCGCACTGTACTGATCTATGCTGGACAACGGGAAGAAATTCTTGAAGATGCTCTTAGAAAACTAGCTGTAAATGGTAACGGACACATTATTGAGGGGAAAGCAGGTGTAATGTTCACCCTGTACGAACTCAAGAAAGAGCTGTCAAAAATGGGGCATACATACAGCCTAACTGAAATTAAAGAAGCAATTCAAATTTGCCGTGGTGCAACTCTCGAATGTATAAGCAGTGATGGTGAGGCATTCATGAGTTCCAGTTTCTTTCCTATGGTGGGTTTGACTACTAGAGGTGAATTCAGGAAGAAAGGAGGCAATGCTAAATGCTATGTCCAATTTCATATTTTAGTGAATGAATCAATCATGAATTTGTCATTTCGCCAGTACAATTATAAAATAGGAATGCAAATTCGTTCCCCCTTAGCTCGATATATCTATAAACGTATGAGTCACTACTGGACTCAAGCACATGTAGATTCCCCTTATACGCCATCATTAATTAGCTTTTTAAGTCAAAGCCCCCGTGAATTAAGCCCACGGATGCCTGAGAACGTAAGAGCCATGAAAAATGCTCTTGATGTACTAATAAAGCAAGAGGTCATCAAAGATTACGATACCAACCAACTCTTAGAAGGTCGAAAGGTAATTGATGTTCGTTATACAATTAGGCCACACGAAGAGTTTGTAAAACAAGTAATGGCATCCAACAAGCGCAAAAAGCAAACCGAATTAAAAGTAACTTCCAACAAAATCAAAGATATTAATTCAGCTTAAATACCTGAGCTAGTATGTATCACGATATGTAGGAACGTTGCACGGTTAACAAGACGTATAAGCGAAAATAGACTCAATAAATCTAGTCAAAATGACACGATTTTCCAATGGTGACTCAATAAAGCCTGAAACTTATCCACATAATATGTGGATAAGTGCAATTTAGTATGTAGGTATGCTGCACGGTAATATGTAGGTATACTGCACGGTATAAAAATAAACCAAATAGAGATATGTAGGTATGCTGCACGGTTCCATAAACATATGGAAATTGTTACCGCATAGAGTCCGAAATAAAAATTTCGCACATAATCGAAATCAAAATATGTAGGTATGCTGCACGGATACTTCATTCTCAACATAAAATGTGGATGAAATCAGAAAATCTGTGGATTAAAATGTATAAATTCATGCTATATGTAGGTATGCTGCACGGTAATATGTAGGTATACTGCACGGTAATATGTAGGTATGCTGCACGATAAAAACATAAATAAATAAATAAATACAATTAATTAGATGTATTTATTTTATGTCTAACCTGTTTTTAGCCTTTGTTATCCTTTATACAGATCTTAAACTTTACTAATTAAATTAGATTAATAAATGTTCATTTTATTTTTTATAAAAATAATTACGCAACCTTATTAGATGTTACGTAATTACAAAACATGAAGTGAGAATTACACTTCACTTTCTGATCTATTAGCGATCATGACAGAAAGCAATCCACAGCTAATAGGTTCACCCACAGGCCAGCGATAACCCGACACTCTGGATCGCGGGAAAGATCGAATATTCACTTCATCGGACTGATTGCCGCCTAAAATCATCAAATCGCCGTTCTCAGCCACGCCAACCACAAAGCCTACGTGCCCCCCTCCCTGACGGGTAAAAACGGCTACACAGCCATAATAAGGCGCTTTTAAGGGTATTCCCCACGCAAGATAGGATTTTGCTGATTCAAATCGGCTGGATCGGATACCCACTCGCTCGAACATGGCCCCAACATAAGCCGCACACCACGGCGTTTCATCATCCCGAATGCCGCCGCGCTTAATCTCTTTCCACCATTGCAAAATATGGGGATGATGGTGATCACCTTTAATTTCATGTACCCCAATATATTTGTATCCTTCTTCGATCCATTTTGGGGTGTCTTCTTGCCTGATATTTTCTATTGTCATACCTTCCACCACAGATAATGATGCGTTAATATTCTGAATATCAGTTACCTATTGGGTGGCTACTCTCATGTGGGTTAAAAAGGGCGTTAATCGCCCTTTTTATTTTTGATGCGTTAATCCAGCACTTCGGTTAAAAACACACGCCGAAATGCTCAGCCTGTTCTTCTTCCCGTGCGATTTCCTCCAAGTGTTCTTCCCATTCAAGCGGTAGATCGAGATTAAATCCCATGACATTTAGTGCGGAATAAATATCTTCCGGACTGGCCTGCCCTGCTGAACAATTTGCCAATCCTGAGTGAGCAGGCAAAGAAGACACCAGACTGTTGATTTCCACCAACAACCGGAATTTGTCCCAACTTCCTTCTACTGTGTAAGCACTCATCTCATCAAAAACATCCGTCTCAAAGGTGATTTTCACTGAAATATCATCTTTGGAAAATTTAATAAATCTCATCGTAAACTCCTTTTATTGCGCCTATCGCAAACTCAATTAACCCGTCATTGTTCAGCATCGATGCTGCACCATTATTTTTGTCAAAGAGATATTCAAACGCACTTGATAACACTTCTGAAGAGTCAATGCTTTCAACCTTACCGTTACGACCATAAACTTTGCCAATGTAGGGTGAAGACAGACTATCACGAACGGCAATTTCATCTTTCCGATACCCATCGTTCCCCGTAGCATCACTCAATCGTATCAGTGGCGGCCTACCATCATCCAGTTTATGATTTTCCAGAAAGACTTTAACGACTTCCAATAGCTTTGGGTTCGAATATTCAAAGTGATGTCCCAGCTCATGAGCAAACGTTGCCCTTCGTGACTGGGGATTCAGTGCGATAGTCCCTGAGCGGCTGGCAAATGACCGGCCAGAACTTTTCAGCTTGATCTCTTTTAACGTCGAAATGCGGCCGCCCGCCAATCGATAAGCCCAACTCAGGTCAGCGTTGAATGCCCCCAGCCCATAGTTTGCGTCATAACGATTGATCAGGGTCTTTGAGATTTTAATACCTGCAATCCACGTTTCCGCCTCGGCATTTGTTGTCGGACTCAGTTCAGTTAACCGGATCACAGCCTGATTGAGACGCAGGCGGGTTGACTCAAGCAAGGGGTTAATTAATTTCGATATCTCATCACGCATTCCCCCATAGACGGTGTTCAACACTTGCTGATACCCATCGCCGTTGCAGCTTCCATACTTCATGCGCGAATTTTTCAGGGCAGTGATGATACGGTCAATACCGCGATCATATAAACCCGTTCCTGCCAATTGTGCTTTGAATTCTTGGGACATGGCTATGTTTTTGATAGCAGTCCGTTCAGCATCAAGCGCTTTATCAAAATTCGGCATAAAAGCCTGACCTGTCGCGATGATTTGTTCGTGGGCGGATTTCGCTGCATCTGGCGAGAGGGTTAATTCATTAGGGCGGGTGTTTGCATCCCGGTAAAGGGGCAACAATGCAGGAAAATCATCAGCGTCCGATAAAACCTCTATCCTTGCACTGCTTACCCAGCCACAAAAGACACGTTTTTGTTTCTTCTCCAAGAAAGGTTCTATTGCGTTGTACAACGCATTCGCGGATTCATAGCGTTCAATCGGGGTATTGGCAGACTGATAAGCCGAAAGATGAGCTTTGATATCAAAGCCCTTGCTATCAAAAACGACCTTTTTGATGAAATCTTCCCCAAACGCATACATGTTTTTGACGTGAAAGGCATCCGCAATACCGATGCTAAACAACTCCATGTGAGGGATATTGCTCTGAAATTCCGTTTTCGATTTTCCGATCACAGATTTGATAGCCTGAAGACCGGTATTGACGGGCACACGCCCTGCAATCATTCCTTTGAGCTGCTGACCAACCCATTTACCCAGCGTACCGCTGTTGCGCTCGGTGAAGCCCCGGATGTTTCGGATCAATTCACCAATCGATTTGGCCTGACTGAAAACGCCGATATGTCCGGTGGGGACACTTTCAAAGAATCCGGTCAATCTGTCTTTATCCGTGTTCTGAGTGTCCGGCCCGTTGCTGTCTTTGGCGAACTGGGCGCGATCCACTGCATCGAGGCGAACGCGGATCAGCACGGGACGTGCCATGTCTGCAATCAGGGTACGGTTTAAGCCGTATGTATTAGCATTCTCAAGCAGGTAATTTTTATAAGCGTCTGCATTCCCGCTGGCATACGCTTTGACGATCCCCATACTGCGGCCGTTGCCGGACTCAACAATATGGTCACGGCCAGTGATGGGCGCACCCTCACCGGATAACACTGAATCCGCCAGCTGTTCGGGCCGTAAATTTTTTGCAATCGTGTTCACCTGTAGTTGACTGGCGAAGCGCGTCCGATCCCGTGGTTGTAGTGCCTGTGGGTACGCGGTGTTGATCCGGCCATCCAGATGATGGGAAATGATGAGGTCTGCGGCTTCCACGATGTGAAAGGCGGTTCTGACCTTATCCCCGTTAAGGGTGTTCACGTAGGATACGCGGCCATACTCGGCATGGTTAACGGCATTTGCCTCCGACATGCTCGGTGGCTGAACTGGGGCTGTTGCGTGTGTCATGGGTATCCCTTCCTCAAATGGTTTGGTGTGGGTGGCTCTCTCTCATGGTGTTATCAGGCCGCTAACTGCTTGCCGGTTTTTTCCCACCAGCTATTTGCCCCGTCGCACACTTGCGGCATGGTGATGAAAGTCGTCACGTAGGGTTCAAGCTGTTCAAGGGTGGCAATAAATTCATCGGTATTTTGTTTCACGAACTGACCGGACAGATAGTCCGTCACAATCCGGGGGATCTCTGGCGTGGTCTGTGTCGGATCGGGGAATGTCTCATCTGCGGGTGTCGCAGGCACGGGAGATACGCCATAGCCTAACTTCGCCATGATAGCGGTGATTTCATCCTGAATATCCAGCTGGGTTAACGGGTCAGCCGTCACCAGCTGGCCTAACAAGTCCGACAGCTGATCCTGAAGGTCTAATATCTCAAGCGGGGATAAATTCATGTTACTGCCCCCCTGCCATTGCGGATTTGGCTATCGCCGCCAGCAGCCCTGACAGATGGTTCACCGCATCAGTGACCAGTCCTGAATTTTCGTCGTAAACTGTGGCGGCATTCAGGGCAGCAATGGCGGCGCGGGTTTGCGTCCGGATTGCTGCCAGCTCTTGGATGTTGTTACTCTCAAGATGCAGGAGGGATGTCAGGAATGTGATCGCCTCGGACGCGGCTTTGTCTACTTCGCGGGTTTCGTTTTCCGTCTCGTGGGTTGGGGTGCTGGTGGAGCCGGTCTCTGTTGGCGTCTGTTTCTGCGCCGCTTGGCTTTGCAATTGGGCCAGCTGACGGCGTAAGGTGTCGTTGATCTCAATCTGTCGATTCAAACGGGTCTGGAGTTTAGTCAGTTCAGCGTTTTTTGTTTCGGTGCCTTGCTGTAACTGATCCCCTTTTTCAATCAGGGCCACTTTTTGCTGTTCCAGTGCATCAGTACGCGCTAATTCTGCATCAATATCCGCTTTTATCTTCGCGGCGTTGGCTACCTGTCGCTGAAACTTAGCGGAATTGCGTTCGATCAGGTTTGACAGGGACTGGCACACTTGAGGCAGTGAAATATCCCGGCCGTTCATTGGTGCGACGACGTGAGACACATCCCGTTTGTTCAGCAAAAAACGAAAGGCGGTGAGCACATCCTCATTCTGAATGCGTCCGTTGCCGCTGGTGGGGCTGTGGAAAATGATGGAAACGCTTTGGCCGTCTGACAGGGGGATTTTCGCCGCCATCACCGGGATCGTGCCGACGCGACGGACACGACCAATTTCAGCCCCGCCAATCGCGGGCATTCCGCCCTCGGTATCGCCGTTATCGTTGGTTCCCGCCGTAATACCGGTGCCTGACAAGCCCTGATTCAGTTTGCGGATAAACGCGCGCATGGTCTGGGATAAACGCATTCGGGTAGTGGTAATGCTCTCGAACATGGCGGTATCACTGGCGATGCACTCCTGCCCTAAATAACCGTGCTCGATTTCATCCAGCGACACGCTTTCCAGCATTAAGTCTGCCCCGCTGCCTTGGAAAAGCGCATTGAACTGGTTTTCTGTCGGCGTACTGAGCATGAAATCAATTTTATCGATAACACGAAGGGCATTTTTAACCGAATAGTCAGCGATCATAGCGCTTCCTCCAGGTGGGCAATTTCTTCTTTAAGTTGTCGGGTCGTGGCTTGCTCTGAATTCAGCGCAGTACGGGTGCTTTCTAATGCGGACTCGGCTTTTGACAGGGTGTCTTGGCGCTGGGACAGGGTGTTATTTAACGTGGTAATGTCCGCTTCCATGTTGCTGGCCTTGTCTTTGGCTTCCTGCAAGCGTTGCGCGTTGGATTTCACTGCCGGTGTTCGGCTTTTCTTGGCGTCGTCCCGGTTTGCATTGGCTAACTTTTTGGCTAATGAACTGGCGAAGGCCGGTGCTGCGGCTTTGAAGGCGGCGGCTATCTGGCGGGTGAGATCGGGGAGGTTGCTGGGGGAGGTGAACGGGATCACTTTTCCGTTTAATTTCACGGCGGAAATGTCGCCGGTATTGTTGACCTGAATCGCCATTTCCTGCCCGTCTTCGGTGTGCAGGGAAAAGATTTTTGTCGGAATACCGTCTTTCTTTCGGGCGGTGTCTGCGCCTTCCAGTTTGACGATGCGACAATCCGCGCTGGCAAGGGCGGTCGTCAGTTTTTTTAATCCTTTCTCATTCAGCTGGTCGTAGTCAAGGACGGTATATTTTTTCCCATTCTGGGACATCATATTTAGAGCCATGATTGCTCTCCTAATTGGATTAAACACGATTTTTGTCGCTGGCTTTGGACAGGGAAAAGGCGATACAACGGATTCCAGCGACAGTTACCGTGTGTGATACGAACGTGGAGTTCCCACGCGCCAGAGGTGAGGTATTTTTTATCGATCAGCAGGTATTCTTCATTCACGCCTTTTTTGGAAATGTCTAAGGTACGGGGTTTGCCATTGATCACCGTGGTGGGGTTATTGGTGTCTCGCAGCCAATATTCGATTAACGCCCCTTTTAAGTGATTCACTTTGTTCTTAAACATCACCGGAAACGCAATGGCGCGACCGCGATCAATGGCCTCGCCCAGATTGAGGATAATGACTTGTTTGCGTTGAAAGACGATCCGGTCAATCACAGCCAAAGTCAGTGCAGCCGTTGTAATGACCGACGGCGATAACATCATTTTTTACTCCCGAATGTGTGATCAAATAGTTGAACTAATTTATTTTTAATGCCAGTCAGCAGCTCTTGTCCGTTATTGCTGGCCCCGATGACGGCAATGAACATCAGCGGTTCATCCCATTGTTGATGCAGTGCGAGAAAATACGCGACGAGTCCGGCACTCACTGACATGATCAGCTCCGTCAGCAAATCCATAACATCACCGGAAATACGTTTTTCACGCACGCCTTGCAGATAGACGCCAATGCCACTGAACACAGAAAAGGCCATTGCCAGTGCTAAAGCCTCTGTTTCTGGTTGCACTTAGCACGCTCCCCTATTGGAAATATGATGGCGGCAGAATAACAAACCTTTTCTTTGGGATTTAAATTGAGAATCGCTAATTTTTTAGTGGGTTACGAATGGTTTTGGTAATTAGCGTTAAATATAAAGTGAGCATTATTTTAATAAGATACAACTCACTGTTTTTATGAATATGACTTTAATGTTGAGGGTGTTTTTTTATATTCGGTGCGTTTTTTCATGATAAATAAATTATTAACTTTTGATAATGACATGATGCGGTAATATTTAATTGATTTGGTTAAAAATAACGGATAAGCTGGCGGCGTTTCTTTCTGTTAACTTTCGCTTGGTTTGTTGTTAACTGGAAAAATGTTGTGGTCACGTTAGAACCTTTATTGCGTTAAGCGAGTCCTGTTTTCATCAGGGACACGGGCACGAAAGCCAATCTTGTCCATTGGCTTTTTTGCTTGCTTCTTTTCTCTCTATTCCCGTTATTCATTTCAGATAATTCCCGTATAAAAAGGTTAAATTACATTCTTGCGGGTGTTTATTCACATTAAATCAATATTTGATTATTTATTGCTCATTGCGATCAATAATAAAAACAAAAAATAATCAGCTTTTTTTTGTTTATTTTGAAATATGCCTGTGAATTAGCGTCAAAAAACGAAGTTAATAATTTTCTATAAAACCTTGGTTTAGCGGAAACCCGTCACAAAGCCCTGAACGCCGTCCCCGGCGGGCGCACCGTCAACGGCAAACCGCTGACCGGCAATGTCTGGCTGGGTGCCGCCGATGTCGGCGCGTACAGCAAAGGCGAAACCTACAGTCGCGGTGAAGTCGATGCCCGTGTTAATGACGTCAGGAACGTTGCAAAAAGCAGAGTTCCGGGTTGGAGAAAAATTGGTACTATTCATTCTGACAGTTTTCGGTGGTCAATGGAGAAGGAATGTTACATTATGACATTCAGTGAAAATTGCCTAGGTAAGTATTTATTTTTTCATGGATATGCTTGGAAGTATAATAATCGTGACAATTCTTATTGTCAGGGAATGTTAATTCCTCCTGTTCCAGAAATTTGGATAACATTACCAGAAGCTTTTCTATGTAAAATCCATTCGGATGGGAAGACATTATCTGTACCTGTTGGTATAGGAACCCCATCAGGTAATCGACCATTAGATGTATATATTATAGACTTGTAACAAACAATCAAAAAATATTAATTATATATTGAATATATCTAAAACAGGGCATTATGCCCTGTTTTATTAGGGATGCTCAGGCCATTGAATATCAGATACAGCTGATATATCCAAAACCTCAACCGCTTCTACATAATCCAACCACTGATTTAATTTTTTTCGCTCAGTTTCAGAAATTCGCCCCATTAGCAATTTGGTTTGCAATAGTTGCATATTCTTCTGCGCATCTGAAATTAATGATTTTTTAAATTTTTCAGCGTCTAACTGAGCTTCTTTTAATAAAATTTCTTCACTTTTTTTAACTAACTCATCATTGACAACATGATACTGACTGATATCAAAATCTTCATTAAATTCAGTCTCCAGCACACTGGCATTATAGGGACACAAACGCGAAACATCTTTTGATGTTCTCACTATCGTTCCGTCCGAGTAATATTCTACTTTTAGCGTATCTTCCCGATATTTTTTCTGACATTCATACCAATCTTGACCATCATCGGAAATCAGGTAAATCACATTATTACCGAATTTAATATTATCCGGTTTATATTCTTTGAAATTTTTCATTTTTAGCATTAATAAATCTCATTACAAATATTTGGATATCCAATGTTATATTTTTCATAATTTTAAATAGTAAAAACTATTTATCATGATTAAATATTTTGTTCACTACCGACCATCACCACCACCACGAACTTCACGTCTTTCAATATCCCATGCGGTTGGTGTATGTCCATCATCTGCGATATTAACCCACTGACCGTTCATGAAATATTGAATTGCTGCAAATCTCTTTTTCTCCCACGCATCATTGCCATACAGACCACCTCTAAAATAGACATTTAAAAGCACTTCCCCTTTCAATCTACCACTATCATCAATTGCGTCTCTGTTACGTACTCGCCAACTGTATTTACCATCAGGCCCGATCCTATCACTTCCTTTATTGTGTACTCGCGTTTCTGATAATCTCATTCCCCCTACAGTATTCACAACTAACTTGTTAACATTATTAGCAACGTTCCTGACGTCATTAACACGGGCATCGACTTCACCGCGACTGTAGGTTTCGCCTTTGCTGTACGCGCCGACATCGGCGGCACCCAGCCAGACATTGCCGGTCAGCGGTTTGCCGTTGACGGTACGCCCGCCGGGGACGGCATCCAGTGCCCGGTTACGGGCTTCTGCTAAACCAAGGTTATTAATAAAGGCTTCTTTATTTGGAATGTCAGCTCCGTTCTGTGATTTTTCGAGACGGTTGCTGGCGTTATTATTAGCGTTGTTAGCGGCGGCTTGTGCATTATTGGCGACGTTCCTGACATCCGTTACACGGCTATCAGTTTCCCCCCGACTGTACGTTTCCCCTTTGCTGTACGCACCGATATCGGCGGCATTCAGTGCAATATCCCCTGTCAACGATTTACCATTCACCTTACGGCCGGAGGGCACGCGGCCATTGGCGTTATTATTAGCGTTGTTGGCGGTAGCTTGTGCTGCATTGGCAACGTTCCTGACATCCGTTACACGACTATCGATTTCGCCACGGCTGTATGTTTCCCCCTTGCTGTAAGCCCCGACATCGGCGGCATTTAATGCAATATCGCCTGCCAACGGTTTACCGTTGACGGTGCGACCGGAGGGTACGCGGCCATTGGCGTTATTATTGGCATTATTAGCGGCAGTCTGCGCCGCATTTGCCAGTGCCTTAGCATCATTGACATGCTTGTCTGTCTCGCCCTTGCTGTAGGCCCCAACATCGGTAGCGCTTAATGCGATATCGCTCGACAACGGTTTGCCATTTACTTTACGACCAGCCGGAACACGGCCGTTGGCATTATTATTAGCGTTGTTCGCGGCGGTTTGTGCGGTGTTGGCGACGTTTCGGATATCATTTACACGACTATCGACTTCGCCTCTGCTGTATGTCTCACCCTTGCTGTAAGCCCCGACATCGGCAGAATTTAATGCAATGTCGCCAGACAGGGGTTTACCGTTAACAGTGCGGCCAGACGGTACACGGCCATTGGCGTTATTATTGGCATTGTTCGCGGCAGTCTGCGCTGCATTTGCCAGTGCCTTGGCGTCATTGACGTGCTTGTCTGTTTCGCCTTTGCTGTAGGCCCCGACATCGGCAGAATTTAATGCAATGTCGCCAGACAGGGGTTTACCGTTAACAGTGCGGCCAGACGGTACACGGCCATTGGCGTTATTATTGGCATTGTTCGCGGCA
>NZ_CAWQMW010000014.1:0-11375 GCF_963895965.1 Xenorhabdus sp. PB30.3
GGCCATAACTCAGTCCTTCCTTTTTGTGTTTTTTTGGTTTTGCGATTAAAAAGTTCGCAAAAATAGGACTGAGTTTCTTTGATTCGCCTACCATTTTGAAAAGCTATTTAGTGGGAATGTCATTTCCACCCGTTATGTTACCCGATATGAAACAATAAAGTAAGAAAACCACAACAATAACAGTAATCACTAATTTTTTAATATCGACAAAATCTTTTAAACGTCCCATGTATCCCTCACCCAATTTAAAACTAACGACTATGAATAATACTATTTTCTGGCTCGACTTCGAAACTTACAGTGAGGAACCGATTAAAAATGGTACTCACATTTACGCCGAACATGCCGAAATTATGTTATTTGCGTGGGCGATAAACAATAACCCTGTTCAGGTATGGGATATTACAAGCAATATTTCCATACCAGCCGAATTACGTAAAACTTTAATTGATCCGAACGTGATTTTATTCGCGTATAACAGCCATTTTGGTCATGACTCCAATAATTAGATTTCTTCTGACAGATAGTATTCACACTCAATGAACGTGCCTATCACTTTGTCGTGCATTTCTTCGGATTTGGAGTAGCCAATCGTTTTCCGATTTAGCCGTTTGATGCGAGTACGCAGGTTGAGGTTGGTTCTTTCGATACGCTGAGTGAATTTCTTGCCTCTGAGGTGTTTTTCCACAGGAAGGCAATTGTAAACGGCATAATTGGTTCAAGTTTTTTAACGTGCGAATAACGGTGTTGATACCGACCTTCAGGACGCGAGCGGTGTCTCTGATACCACCGTTATTCTCTGCCATATCTCACCCGTAATAAAAAGTGAGAAGTTTATCGCAACACCTGACTATTGGGAGCATGACCGAAAATAACTTGTTTTCAGGATATTCACGCCTTCTATGTACTCTCATGCCAAAATTCTTAACTGGATATTGAGCAAAAATATCCTTTAGGTGTTCTGTGATATGACACGCAAAAAACCAATATTAGCATTGATATTTTGATTGGAATTGCCATTACCTAGAAATGTATAAACTTTCAACAGGACATTATGGTAAATATGGTGGTATGACAAAAAACAAATCCACTGGGTATCGTGTTTAATATACTCAATTGTTTATAACTATTTAAATATAAGGCTAAGTTACTGATGTGGAACGAAAGGTATTCATGCTCTGATTACATCTTTGGTACCGAACCGAACATTTTCCTTACTTCCTGTGAACACCTTCTATCACCAGGAAAGTCGGTATTATCTGTCGCGGATGGAGAAGGTCGGAACAGCATCTGGCTCGCTTCGCAGGGGCTGAATGTGACGGCTTTCGATATGTCCGATGAAGGCCTGAAAAAAGCGAAAAAGCTAGCTACGCTTAATGATGTGTCGGTTAATTTCAAACTCTCCGACATAGAAAACTGGCACTGGGTTCCGGAACAGTTTGATATTGTGGTTGCCATTTTTATTCAGTTCGCACCACCTGAGATGCGTAGGAAAATCTTTGAAGGAATGAAAACGACACTACGGCCAGGAGGGATGATACTGATGCAGGGTTACAGACCAGAGCAGTTAGAATATGGGACTGGTGGACCGAGGGAGCTTGAATATTTTTACACACGGACGTTATTAGAAGAAATGTTTGGGGATTTCAGAATATCCAAATTGGATGAATATGATAGTGAACTTCAAGAAGGAACAGGTCATTCTGGTCTATCTGCTTTGATTGATTTAGTCGCATTTAAACCGAGTTGATTAATATCCTCCCGGCGCTTTATAAGGCCGATGTGTATACATCGGTTTTTCTGCGCAATTAATGGATTACTCAGCCTGACTGAAAGTTAAAGATAATAAACGATGGGGCAGGGATAACAAATCATTGTCTGTTTCCCTGCCTTTATTTCAAATCACGTATATACACTTCGTCTTTCAAGTTGCCTCTTTGTTGGCTGCACTCGCTCACCCCAGTCACATAGTTATCTATGCTCCTAGGGATTACTGAGAGGCTCCTGCCTCTCACCGGAGGCCAGCCTTTGGCTGGGCAAATTCGTTCCCGACGAATTTGTCACTCCCTTGCCGCCGCGACGCATCTTGAAATCCATTGTGTATAGGAATAATTATCTGAATTCATGACTTGCTAATTTTAATGGTATTAGTTTGCAACTATAGGCTCGATTAATAGCAGTTTGGTTAATACTGTGGAAGAAGGTTTACTTTCTTCCCCTTTAGGTACCACAAAAAACTCACCTTGCTTTATTATTACGTGTTCATCTTTAAAATCTATACGAAGTTCACCCTCAATCACCATAAACACCTTGTCTTCTTTTTCATGTGTATGCCATATGAAATCACCATCTGCGAGTAATATAATTATCTTATATTCGTTTGTTTCAGTTATTACCTTCGGTGACCATACTTCTTTGATTAAATCAAATTCTTGTTTTAAATTTGTTACTTTTCTCAATGCAGCAATAGGGTTCATATTATATACCTTTCCTTTAGTTAGTCTTTGGTTTGAGTTTTTAATGCTTACCAATTATATGGAATTATCGTTTTCCGGTTTTTTATCTTATAGACAGGAAAATATTTTATCTCTATTTCTAACCTATTTGGTTATTACATCATTACAGATTTATACGCAGTGTATAGGCATATGGGGTATCAGGCACCAAGCGTAGCACCTCCATCAATGACAATATCCTGTAACGTGATGTGACTTGCCTGTTCAGAGGCTAAGAACAGAATGACATTGGCTATTTCATCGGGCTGTGCGATTTTCCCGAGTGGAATGCCCAGTTTAAATTGTTCTGTCATGCCGTGAATCAAACGCTGATGCGCTATGTCACCATTGAGCATCCCTTCCAGCATTGGGGTTAACGTGGAACCCGGCGAAACAATGTTACATCGTACCCCAAACGGTGCCAGTTCAAGGCCCACACTCAGGCACAAGCTGCGCATTGCGGCTTTAGACGCACAGTAAACTGCCATATTAACGCGCGGTACGTGGGCGGCGTTAGAGACTATCGAAACGATATTACCATTGCGCTGACGCTGGAAATGTGGAATGAGTATTTTAAACAGATTGAATGCTGCGCCAGCATTGACGTTGATTGAACTTTCCCAGTCTTCACGGCTTAATGTTTCTGCTGAGCCAAGACGCAAAATTCCCGCACCATTAACCAGTACATCCAGCCCGTTTTCCTTCAGCAGTGGAGGGCAGATTTTTTGCACTGCACAATCGTCACTGACATCCAGAATGAGCGTCTCAAACGGCATTGAATCAGGGAACTTGAGATCGAATCCAAAAACCTTAGCTCCTGCTTCGTGAAAGCGGAGAGCTGTGCGGTAACCGATACCGCTCCCGGCTCCCGTCACCCAGACGATTTTTCCCTTGAAGCTGTTCATCTCACCTCCAACTCGCCATTCAGTAATACGAGCCAGTTTCGCAATGTTGGTTGCTTCATTAAGGAGGTAAAATCAAGCTCGTATCCTTCCTGCCGACGCTTGGAGACGAAAGACATCATGCGTAGTGAATCTAAACCATAATCAAGCAAGTTTTCGTCATCATCAATGTCGCATACATCTTCATCCAGTGTGGATTGCAGTATAGTCAGTAAACGGTCCCGATCCCATTTATTTTCTGTTGCGGGAGAATCGAGTACCGATAGTGCCATATCGGTACTCAACACTTGTCCGGAACGGCCAGCAGTGTAGCGTAGCGCCATCATGTGCTCTTCCCGGCTGAAGTCTGCCAGTGCATCGCTTATCATAAACGCCTGTATATCGCGCATAAAGGCGTCAGTAGCTGTGGTTAGGCAGCCGATATGGGCATACACGCCACAGATTATAAGCTGGTCGCGCTGACGTTCTTTCAGGTGCGTCTCCAAATCAGAGCGCTGAAACGCGCTGTAGCGCCACTTTACCAGCACAGTATCCTGTTGTTCGGGGGCCAGTGCTGCCGCGATTTTTTGCTGTTCTGGATAGCGGTTCAGCCCCGGTCCCCACATATCATTCAGTAACGCTCGCTCAACGTCACTCTGTTGGTCCGGCTGAGCTGTATAAAACACTGGGATACCGAGTTCATGGCAACGGGCGCGCAGGATAACAATGTTGTTAATAACCTGCTGAACCATTTTGCTCTCTTTTCCCCAGAAGTTGAGGAAATATTCCTGCATATCGTGAATCAGCAGAGCGGCACGCTGCGGCTCTAACTGCCATTCCACTTTATTTACAGGTAAGGTGGCCTCATCGGGCAGGGTATAATCCTGAAGTTTAGGAATGCTCATGGCGTATTTCCTCAATTCTCTAAGGCGGCGCTGGCAAGTGCACGTAACGCCTGTTTATTAATTTTTCCTACCGGAGTCAGCGGCAGTTTAGGCAGATTTTCGAAACGATCGGGAATTTTGTAGTCGGCGATACCCTGTTCGCGCAACCATCGACGGAACACCACAGGTTTTACCGATTCATGCTCGCGCGTCACTACATATGCGCAAGTTTTTTCACCCATCAGAGGGTCAGGAATAGCAACCAGTGCGGCGTATACCACGGCTGGATGGCGTAGCAGAAGGTGTTCAACCTCTTCAGCGGCAATTTTTTCGCCGCCACGATTTATCTGATCCTTCTCGCGCCCAACGACTTTCAGATATCCGCCGGGAAGCTGAATAACTACGTCACCGGAGCAATAAAATCCGTGGCTGTCAAACACTGTTTGGTTATGTTCCGGACTTCGGTAATAGCCCCGAAAAGTGTATGGGCCTCTGGTCATCAACAATCCCGGCTCTCCGAGTGGTACCGGGAGTCCTTCCTGATTTGCGACCCATACCTCATCATCCTCGCTGATGGGGCGGCCCTGAGTGGTGAAAGTATGTGTATCGTCATCATCTAATCGGGTGTAGTTCACCAGACCTTCCGCCATACCAAATACCTGTTGGAGCTGGCAACCCAGCTCTGCTGGAATGCGTCTGGCCAGTGTTTCTCCCAGAGGAGCACCGCCGACCAGCATGGCCTCCAGACTGGCGAGTTCGTCGGCGTGGCCTTTAAGACTGGTATATTCCAGCCAGATGCTGACCGCTGGTGGTACTAGGGCGACAAGATTGATTTTATGACGTTCTATAGCCGGGAAACATCCATCCGGACTTGGATCGGGGACGAGAATAACCTGACCGCCCGCATAGAAAACGCCCAAAGCTCCAGGTGAACTCATAGGGTAGTTATGTGCAGCAGGCAGTGCACAGAGATATCGGGTTTTACTACTTACGTTGCAGATTGGGTTGCTGGCGCGGATACTGTAATAATAGTCATTGTGGGTGCGTGGGATCAGCTTGGGTGTGCCAGTGCTGCCACCAGAAAGCTGGAAAAATGCGACCTCATCTGCCGGAGTTGGCGTTGGTGTAAAGTCTCCCGGCTCTTCCGATATCAGACGTGAAAGCGAATGGTCTGAATCTGTATGGTGAAGCACGACTATATTCAGTTCCGGGCATTTATCGATTAGACGATCAATAAGAACATCATCATGAAACTGGCGATGTTGGCGATCGGCAATGAGTATTTGGGGCTTAATTTGGAGCGCATACGCGGTTAATTCGCTGCTTTGGTGGCTATAAAGCGCGTTAACAGGTACGATCCCCAGACGCAATAAGGCAAAAAAGACGATATAAAATTCAGCTTCGTTGCCGAGCTGAACCAGTGCAGTTTGTCCCTGACGTACGCCGCGTCGGTGCAGAGAAGCGGCTAATCGGTTTACTGACTCATTAAGCTCGCGATAGCTCCAGCTCTGCTCACCACAAAACAGTGCCTTGGCATCGTTCTCACAGTGAATATCAAGAATATCGCTCAATGGACGGTCAATCCAATACCCCTTCAAACGATAGCGTTCAGCCAGATCCTGAGGCCAACGGTTGAATTCAATCATAATGTCTGCTCCTGTTGCGTCGCAAATCCAAGTGCGCTCAGCATGGTGTTAAATTTGGTACGGGTTTCCATCCATTCATTTTCCGGAACAGAGTCTGGAACGATGCCGGCACCGGCGAATAGCTCAATCTGATGAGATCGAACTTTACCGCAGCGGATCGCCACTACCCACTCCCCATCTCCGTGGGCATCGCACCAGCCGACAATACCGCCAAACCAGCCGCGATCGAATGGTTCCAGTTCGCCGATCAGATTGCGGGATGAGGTATAAGGAGCGCCGCATAATGCAGGAGTGGGGTGAAGTAAGCAGGCAAGCGATAGAGCAGTCTCGCGATCACTGGCCAGTGTCCCCTGAATTTCAGTAGCGAGATGCCAGAGTGTAGGTGTGCTGAGCAGCGAAGGTTCAGGAATAGTCAGAGAATTGCAGAGGTCTGTTAGTTGACGACGGATAGCTTCCGTGACCACCAGATGCTCATGGCGATCCTTTACGGAGGCTAACAGCTTTTCTCTGGCCTTTTGATCACTGGTATTATTCGCGCCCCGTCGCGCAGAACCGGCAAGAGGGCAGGAGCGTAGGGTATGCCCCTCTTTACGTAGCAGTAGTTCAGGGCTGGCACCAATCAGAGTGCCATCCGCCAGCGGCAAGTGAAAGTTATAGCTCTCTGGATTCTGCCTGTTGAGTTGTAACCACAGGTTCAGGGCACTCAGTGGGGGAATACTTTCAATCTGTAGCAGGCGCGATAACACCACTTTATCGAGCGCACCAATGCGCAGAGGATTCAGCGCACTTTCCACCATGGCGCAATACGCATCGTGATCCGGAATGAAGTGAGCCTGGCCCTCCACCTGTACCGGAGAGTCGGAAAGGTTAAAGGCATAGCGATCGAACCAATGGCAGGTTTGTGGAATAAACAGCGAACAGGGTTGGCGTTTATCAAAAGGAATAGCTCCTACGACAATAGGATTTTCTACTCCGGCTTGCTGAGCCTGACGAAGCTGCTGCTGTACTCTTTGCTGGAACTCGCTTTCGACACGATGTCCGGATGAGGCCGGAAGTGTCAAGGTGGCGAAGCATCCCCGGGCGAGCAGACTTTTGTGAGGTGACAGAAATATGAAGTCATCTTCTTGCAACGTGAGTGGCAGAAGGTCGTTGACGATCCCAGACAAAATCAGGTCCCTCTTGTTAGTATAATGGTCAGTTTTTTCTCCATACCGGAGAGGAGGAAAATACCGCTGGCAAAGAGAATGCCAACCGCCAGTAGTGCCGGATACCAGATGTTATCTGTTATAGCTGGCTGTGGAGAGGATGCTGCGGTAGAAGTAGGGGAAACACACCTATTTACGGAAATTTTCAGCGCTGAGGTTGTAACTCTCATGATGCAAATCCCTCGCTAACTACATACGCTCCGTCAGATAGAATAGGTGTTGAAAACATCACCACCTGAATCCCAAATTTTTCGCATAGAGCGATGAGTTCCATCACAAGTTTTTTTCTTATCTTAAACATAATCAAACACCGTCTGACTTTGCCTTATAAAAATAATCTAATAACCATCAATTCATTTGTGCTGCTTACAGGCGGCGCTGGAAACCCAATTTGATAAAACACTCATCATGAAAAGGTATGATCTCCTGAAGAAGAAAACGGCACTACAATATTGCAAATAGAAATGATTATCAATATAATTATCATTATTAATTATTTGCTGTTTTTGTGTCAAAATGGTTCTGTTGTATTAAGTGAATCATCCCGAACTGTTGTGCTGTGGTAAATCTGGATACCCCGCCAAAAAGTAAAAAGACCGCACTAGGCGGCCTTTAACAAAAACGCAATTTAACCTAAAAATATTGACTGTAATTCAATGTGCTATTTTTATTTACATAAACCACACATTCACTCTTTCAGTTGACACAGTAATCTGCCAGATTCCTTAGGATCAAAACTAATGAAACCACCCTGTTGATAATAATGATAAAAAATAAAATTTCCCTCTTTGGCGGTACTTTTTATTTTTACTTTCAGATCTTTTGGCTGCCCCTGATAAGGCAAAAAACCAAAGCCAGCGAAAGTCGGATAGCTATATTCCTTGCCTAAAGAATTATTGTTAAGAGATGTTTCGCTGACATCCTCCTCAGTCATTGATTCAGCTTTACGTCCCTTTAAAGATTGAAGATTAGGATTGTCACACGAGTTTTTTATACTCTTATCCCTCAGGTTTACTTCTCCATTAATACCAACATCATCCGGGCTAAAAACATACCTTTTGGGATTGAATGTATATGTATACGCATATTTAGCTCTCGACTTAGCTTTAGTCACCGTCGCAATAACTGTTGCAGTTTTAGATGAGCTAAAAGTTTTCAAAGGAAAAGTGATTTTTTTATTCACTATTTCCACGAGATCAGAAGACGGGTCATATTCAATATCATCGTCATTAGTGGCAATAACCATAGGATAATTTTTTGATGCTTTATTTATCAGTGTTATCGTTAATCCCTCATAAACATTATACGGTTTATTTTTTTCATGAGTATAGGTAAACTCATGACGGCCGAAGATGAGTACCCCAGCCTCCTGCACTACCGGTTTGAAATTGACGGGTGTATTCTCGCTATTACTGGCATATGTGTTACCATCATCAGTCGTGATATTTAGGTTGACTTTGACGTTATCCACTCCTACTTTACTCACCAGTAAAGCTTTTAAATATCCATCATTATCTGTCGTTTGTTCCTGTTCCTTAAAATACACATCATCATGCAGCAATTTATTTACGATAACTTCCCAGGTTGCATTGAGTTTATAGTTACGAAGTGGTTGCCCGTTTTCAGGATCGACAATTAAGACTCTGTAGGTATACTCATCTTTTCCATTCCCAAAGAGAGTTTCTTTTGGAGAAACTTCCATTTCATTTATGAATGATTTATCTCCAGGAGTAAAAGGATTAACCGTAACAGTCATTTCAGCGGTTTTGGCGAGTTTCCCGTTCTCTAATTCCACCATGGCAGAAATCCGGTAACTATTGACACCATTGGGGATATATTTGGGCAATTTAATTTGAATTTCATTACCAGCGCCCGGAAGTTCGCCACCATTTTTGCTGAATGCTTCTTCTGTCTTCCATGTCACCGGTTTGGTCGGTTCACTTGAAACCACAGCAGCAGTGACTGATATACTCTGATTACCATATCCATCAAGGGTATTTGGTAAGGTGATTTCTAATTCAGTATCTTTATCTTCATCTTTAACCGTAACAGTCATTTCGGTTTTTTTGGATAGTTTTCCGTTTTCTAATTCCACCGTGGCAGAAATCAGGTAACTATTTACACCATCGGGGATATATTTGGGCAATTTAATTTTAATGGGATTACCAACACTCGGAAGTTCCCCACCATTTTTTCTGAATGCTTCTTCTGCCTCCCATGTCACCAGTTTGGTCGGCTCACTTGAAATCACAGCAGCAGTGACTGATATATTCTGATTACCATATCCATCAAGGGTATTCGGTAAGGTGATTCCCAATTCAGTATTTTTATCGTTAACCGTAACAGTCATTTTTGCAGTTTTGGATAGTTTCCCGTTTTCTAATTCCACCGTGGCATAAATCGGGTAACTATTTACACCATTGGGGATATATTTGGGCAATTTAATTTGAATTTCATTACCAGCGCCCGGAAGTTTCCCACCATTTTTGCTGAATGCTTCTTCTGCCCGCCATGTCACGGGTTTGATCGGCTTATTTGAATCCACAGTAGCGGTTACTTTTTTCTCTTCTTCACTATCTCCATGGAGGGTATTTGGTAAACTGATGTTTAATTTAACCTCCTTAACCGTAACAGTCATTGTTGCGGTTTTGGATAGTTTCCCGTTCTTTAATTCCACCGTGGCAGAAATCGGGTAACTATTTACACCGTTGGGGATATATTTGGGTAATTTAATTTGAATTTCATTACCAGCGCTCGGAAGTTCCCCACCATTTTTGCTGAATGTTTCTTCTGCCTTCCATATCACGGGTTTAGTCGGTTTATTTGACGTGACAGTAGCGATTATTGTTTCCTTATCTTCACTATCTCCATGAAGGGTATTCGGTAATCTAATTTCCAGACTCGATTTTTCCCTGTGATCCAGCACAATGGTGTTATTTCTTTCCACCAAATCATAACGGCTGCCGGCCAGTGTGCGCATTGATGCAACGCTATCCGGTGATAATTGAACGCTCAGCGGGACACCAAATCTATAATTTAAATTGGCCTGAAAACGGGCATCACTATGTTTGTTGGTGCCATGCCGGTAATCTATGCCCATGGTTATCAGCGGAATTGGTGTATAAGTCATGCCTACTTTGGCAAAGCCGGGGTTTTTCTGTTTGGTATCACGGTTGAATAGAGTCACATCATCGCCAAAGTATTTTTCGTAACCCAGTTTACTGCCGATGTGCGGATAAGCAGGCAGAAAGAACTCGCCATTGATATCAAAACCATTAGCAGGACGCTCTTCCCAAAGTTTATCATCTCGTGACTGATGCCATTTACTCAGACGAATATAGGTATTGGCTGATAATTTAAGGTAATCAGCCCATGCTTCTGCACCCAATCCCAGTCGGTTATTTTTGCCCGTGATGTCCTGATCAAAGAAAGTATTAAAACCATACATCCAGTCTGAAATGAAATAACGGCTGCCAAAACCGAGGTTAACTGTATTTCGGCTGTCTTTATTACGATAACCCAACTGAGAAAAAACCAGCCAGTCTACTTTATTATCATAAAGTGGAAATAATAGGTCTAATGAACTGTTATGCAATTTACCTTTTCTATCCACCGATAAATTAATTTTGGCTGTACCAAATTGTGACAACCATTCTTGTACTTCGCTATTTATTGTTCCATTCAATCTTCCCAAAGCGTAAGATTTAGCCTGCTCTGCCAATTGAGATGGCGTAGATGATAATAAGCCACTAACCCTCTGAATATTTTGTGCGATCATGCTGGCTTTATCTTCTTCTATATAACCAGAAATATTTTCGTTGTCTTCAATCGGAGAAATAGTGCTTACTGCCAGATCCTGATGGCTTTCACTCACTGAAAATGTGTTCATAGCGACAAACGGTAATAAAAAAGAAAACATTAATATGAAAAACCGCCTGAATTTATTCAAAAAAATAAACTTCATAGATACATTCCTCAATAAAACGCAAAGTTTCACCAGCGAATTCACATTAAATGTTTAGTTGAAATAATTTTTTTTGCACAATAAAACTAAATTAGGAAACCTTTTTATCATTAAGTAATGAATGGTTTTTATCAGGCGATAAATAAAAGTAATCACTTTTTATTATTCAAGGGTGAGGGAATTATTATTTAATAATAACCTGAATTCTGGATAAGAAATTGACGAGAGGCCTGTTCCAGGAGCAAAGTTTTGGTGAAAGCCTAAAACGACTCCGGGGAGGAACAGGCCATGGACAAGTTA